>NZ_JBHVYE010000029.1:0-105184 GCF_042881135.1 Streptomyces sp. NPDC058284 | reverse complement strand
GGTCATCACACTCGCCGACCATCCCGCTATCGGTGACGGAGCGTCACCGGCGCACGGGAGCACACCCCCGCTTCACGAAAATCTTGCCAGGGCCAAGTTCAGGCGTACACCGACACCAGGGACAGACAAATGTGAAGTACGGACTTCCGTAGTCAGCACGGTGCTTCCTGGCACTGTCGCCACCGCGTGGGGTCGTAGGCCCGCCCCCCTCACGGTGTTCCTCCAAGAGGAGCCGGACGAGGGGCCTTCGTCGTTCAGTGAAGCAAGACGTGTCCGCGCGCCCGTCCAGCGCACGTCGGATGCGGTCCGGTCAGACGAGGACACCACTACGCGTTGCGAGCCCGCGGAGTTCCGGTAACACCGGTCCGGAAATGAGCAGACCTGTGGCCTCGTTGATTTCAAAGAGGATCAGGCACAAATTCCATGAGGACGATCACCGGGGTTTCAGGACGTTGACGTAGCGTCTCATCTGAGACCGTGGTGCGGTGTGACGAGCTCGTCAGCGTGTTATTCCCGTACCTCGGCACCGTGCGAGCGGACGCCGTCTTCCCGGCGAACGACGCAGTTCACGTCGTGGCCAGAACCCGCAATGTCGTCGTGAGATGTCCCGACTGCGCGAAGCCGCCCGAGCGGGTACACAGCACCTACGAGCGGCATCTTGCCGATGGTCCGACGGCGCCTCTCCGCAGTCCGTCAGGAACTCTCAACTACCCCAGATGCACCGCTCGTTTGACAGTCCCCAGACCGGATCAGCTCAGAGGTGAGCGCGCTCCGGTTGGGCTCGGTGATCGCCTCCGCGGTGCCAATCAGCACGATCACAACGATGACTTCGCCAAACCCGATCGAGTCCCAGGGTTGGCGTCGACGACCAGGACCTGCGCAGCATCGACGCCGGTGAGCGCCCGGAACGAGGCGAACATGGCCAACAGGCGTCGCCCGAGGGCGCCGACGAGGACGTGCGGCACAGACTCGACGATGACTACGACGCCCATGGCCACCGCGCCTTCGCGCTGCAGTCCGTCCACATCAATGCCAACGTGAAGAAGCGGTCCCCCAAAACGGAGAGCGTCCCGGCGAGCCACAGCACAAGAATGTTCCGCTCCCGCAGCGGTCGCACCGCTGCGGGCCACCCTGGAACGCAGACCGACCGCCGGCGGCCGAAACGGGGAGGGCGGACCGGAACGAGTGAGAGGGTGTTTCATTCTGATGTTCTGCCCCGACTTGCGGGCTTTGTGGTGTTCTATGCACCTCGCCAGGTAGGGGTGGACTCCCCGGTGAGGCGGCGGGTCATCAGGTCGATCATCCGGAGTTGTATGAGGGCGGCGGAGCGGGTGGGCAGGGTTTCGTAGTCGCGGGCGAGCCGGCGGAACATCATGAGCCAGCCGAAGGTGCGCTCGATGGTCCAGCGGCGGGGCAGCGGGGTGAAGCCCAGGCTGCCCGGCACGCGTTGGACCACTTCCACGGTGATGCCGAGGCGGGCGGCATCGATCAACTCGCTCGGCGTCCTGCAGAACAGCGCCACGCAAATCGACATCCTGGCCGCACGCCGTACATGGCGGTTCCCGACGAGGCCCGCACCACGCTCTATGCCCACGGCTTCCAGTACCACCCGCACCAAGGCGCCTTCCTCCTGCCCGCCGCGTACGGCGAGGCCGGTCAGGCCCTGCGCATCCAGGCGGCGGCCCAGCAGCTCGCCGTCCACGGCATCGGCGTCAACCTCCGTCACAGCCCGCCGCCGCCCGTCACGTGCCCTGCGGTGAACGCCCACGCTGTGCTATCGGGCTCGGCACCCGCCGCCCACCACCGTTAGCCCATCGCCGGGCATCACTGCCCAGCCCCTGCTCTCAGGAGATCCCACCTGTCCGCCCCTTCCACCACGCCCACGGTTCCTGCCCCTCCGGGCGTTGTCACACCCACCGATCCGCACGGTCGCTACGTCTACGGCCGTCAGGTCCTCGCGCTCACCGACCAGCTCAACGGCACCACGTCTACGAGCAGGCCGCCACCCTCGCCGACCAGGTCCTGGAACCGACCGACGGCCTGCTGGCGCGGCTCGCCGAGTTCTTCGAAGCGGCGGCCGAGAAGGCCAAGGAGTCCGATCACGACGACGGATTCGACCTCCACTACGACCTGGAGGACGCCGCGGCCACCGTGCGCGGACTCGGTGAGGACCTGCACGTCGCCGTCGACCGCATGCGCGCGCTGGACCCCGGTCCCCCCGCGCCCCAGGCCACGAAAGCGACGGTGCCGGGCGCGAGCATCGGGCTACCGACGGCGGTACACCCCGCATCTGGTCGTACCCGGTGAACACGCCAGAGCCTCCCGGCCCGCTCGCCGGTCTGGAGCAGGCGGCGCACCTGCACTCGCTGGCCGAGCGCATCCACCATGCCGCCGACGATCTACCGGCCCCGGAGCCCACGCACTCGCTCGCCAGCATCTGTGAGGAGGTCGAGAACCAAGTCCGCGTCACAGCGGGCCTTTTCACTTCTCCCGCGAGTGAGGCCACCTTCCACAGTCGCGTGGTGAATCGGCATCCCGGTGCGACCGATCCCCTCGCCCGCCACAAGATCGCCCTGATGACGCGTGCAGCCGATCCCCACGGCTGGGCTCTGGCCAAGCTGGGCGAAGCCGTCGCCCAGATCGGCCACCTCCAGAAGGTCAGCGCCGACCCGCGAACCCCCCAGCGGGTCAAGGCCATCGCCACCGCACGCGCGACCCTCGACAGCCGGCTCACCAGCGCCCATGCGCACCTGAGCAACGCGGCCAGCAACCTGCACCGGGACGCCGACCGGGTCATCACCTCGGCGTCCAGCATCCGACGTGCGCCAGCTCCTCCGTCCGCTGAACCGAACCGGCCGCCCGCCGCGCTGCCCGTACGACCCACCGCATCTAGAACTCTCCGCTGACCTGCGCAGACGCTGCACGATGGGCCAGCGTTGGGCAGCCTCGCGCCCGGCATCTCCGGATGGGAAAGGCTGCAACATAGTGGGCAATCCCCGATTAGCGAAACCGGGGATTGCCCGGACTCTAGAGGCGGATCACACACCACCTCTTCCTTCAGGAGCACCTCATCCGCCGCCCTCTCCACCGCTTCCCCCTGGTCATCGCCACCGCCTGCGTGGCCCTGTCCGAGGTCGACCGGTACGCGAGGGTCAACAACAAGGCCAACGCCGTCCGCGACCGCACCCTGCTCGACACCATTGAGGACGGGCGCGCTCGCCGAGCATCCCCCGATCGGTGCGGCTCTTCCCTCGGCCGGCGCCTCGCTCACCCTCACCGTCCTACTCGCCGCCCACCGGCATCTCGCCGTCCCCGGCGCCACCACCCGCCGCCGTGCACCGGCTCACGCCGCTCACTGAACACCCGTCACACACAAGGAATTTCGCCCATGGCCGTTGCTGGTACAGCGGGATGTTCCAAAGTGCGGAATGCCCGCTGCCTGCGCCGCTCTCGCCCGGCTCCGTGCCGAGGGCTGCGGCATCAGGCGCGAGAACGTGGCCCGCCTCTCCCGTTTCAGGATCGGCACGTCAACTTCCTGGGCCAGTACTCCCCCCTCCACCCCCACCCGCGAATTCGCCATAGGCCCAGGCGTACGAGACGAAACTCGACATCGACATCGACTTCGTCCAGCTCCGCGACTAGGTCCTGCGCGCCGAGGGCTTCGGGACTGCGGCCTGACCGGGCGAGGCCGGGTGGCAGTGCCGGCCTGGGGGTCCGCGGCCCGGGGCTGGGGTACCGGGCCGCGGGGCGGGGTTAGCGGTAGAGGAGGTGGAGTTTGCCGGCGTGTGTGGCGAGGGCGGGTTCGTCGACGCTGCGGGCACCGGCGAACGTGGTGGAGTTGGACCAACTGTTGGTGTTGGCGTCGAAGCGGGCGTGCCAGAGCTGGCCGCTGAGGCTGGGCAGGACGCAGTGCAGCTTGTTCTCGAAGACTTCGATGGCCGGTCCGGAGCGGGTGCGCCAGGTGGCGACGGTGCCCAGGTGAGTCCGCTGGGCGCCTTGGAGGATGAACCGGTTGACGGCTCCGGGTGTGAAGGCGACGTCCCGGTAGAAGACGTTGAGGGCCCCCTTGAAAGACACGGCGGTGGGCGCGCTGTCGGTGTACGCGGGTATCTCGATGACGTCCATGTACTTGTAGGTCAGGGCGCTGGCGCTGCCCCAGGAGCCGTTCTCGTAGACGGTGTAATACAGCTGCTGGTCAAGACCCGTGACCACGAGGTGGAGTCTTCCGTTGTGGAAGGCCAGCGCGGGGGCGGCCATGGTCTTGAAGGATCCGGTGTGGATCGTGCTGGTGGCACTCCAGCCGGCGGCGGTGTACCAGTTGTAGCGCAGAGTGCCGTCGCCCGCGGTGTGCACCGCGTGGAGCTTGGTGCCGTCCGACGCCAGGGCGGAGGCGTAGATGCTGCCGGCTTGGCTCCAGGCGCGCTGCGGGGTGCTCCAGGTCGTCCCGTCCAGGATGCTGTGCATGAGGTTGGTGCTGCCGGGGGCCAGGAACAGGGCGTGCAGCTTGCCGCCGTGGCTCTCCAGCGCGGCCGGTGAGCCGCTGGCCAGTCCGGGCGGGGTGGAGAGTGCGCTCCAGGTGGTGCCGGTCAGGGTGTGCTGACGCAGGGGGAAGGCGGGCCCCTGGGGCATGACCACCTTCAAGTAGAGGTAGAACTTGCCTCCGTCACCGGCGAAGAAGAGCGAGTTGTGGTCCAGGGGCCGCTTGCTCATGACGTGCAGCGCCGCCGTGCTGAACGCCACGTCGATCTCGTCGAGGAGGTCGTCGTCGTTGCGGACCCAGCCCAGGATTGCGTTGATCAGCGCGGCGACCAGCCCGACCAGGGAGAGGAAGGCGGAGGAGCCGTTGTACTCCTCGTTCTGGTTCTCCAGTGCCTCGGACGTCTTGAACGCCCACTCCTTGATCTGACGGCATGCCTCGCGCAGGTCGTCGAAGAAGCCCGAGCCGCTGTCGTCGTGCTCCCAGCACTGGATGTTTCCGGTGAGGGCGTTCTTGATCTGTCCGTTGAAGAAGTTCGCGCCCGCTGCGAAGTGCCGTACGTGTCCGCTGTCCACGCCGCTGAACACAGGCGATCGGAAGTCAACCTTGGAGACGTCGGAGCCCGCACCGGAGCACCAGTAGATCTCGTTCTTCGGGTCGAAGACGGTGTCGTGGGCGCGCGCCTGGGCGTAGAACTTGGTGAATTCCACGCGGGCGGTCAGCGGGGTGGGATTGGAGCCGAAGCCGCTCATGTTCTCCTCGGAGAGGAACACGATCGAGCCGCCGCCGTATTCGGCCCGTGCCTGGGCCGCCTCGGCTGTGTCCAGCTGCTGGCCGGGCTGAAGGGTGTCCACCCGCACCGTGCGGAAGTTCGGCTGTGCGGTGATCTCCGGCGCCAGCGCCGGCAGCACCGCGGCCAGGTCATCGAAGGAGAACCCCTCCGACAGCGGCCGCTCGGTGACGTCGGCGGTGAACAGCGCACTCGCCCCGCGTGCCGTGGCCTGCTCCTTGAAGACCCGCCCGAACTCGGCCAGTTCCGCATCCGAGGACCCGGTCACTCGCAGCACCCCGAGCAGCTGCTCCTCCAGGTCGGTGAGCTTCTCGTTCTGCTCGCTGCGGGCCGCGGCCCGCAGCGTCATCCCGTAGAGCAGGTTCGCGGCCGGGGACAGGGCCAGCCTGCGCGCGGTACGGGCCGCACGCCGGGCCCGCGGGGTGGGTGTTGCGCCGTCGGCGGTGGCGGCGGTGTCGGGGGCTGGTTCCCCGGCGAGTTGAGCGCGCAGACGGTCCACGCGCTCGGACTGGGAGGCGAGCGGGACGGATTGGGACATGCAACAACCCCTTCACGAAGAGTGATCAATTGATCACCTTGCGCGAGTAAGCATGCTGGGCTCCCGCTCCGGGGTGGAACCGGTATTCCGGACACGTAATTGCCCCTCGCCACCCCGAAATGGCGCAAAATTCGTAGCTTGCTTCACCGTCGCACTTCGACCATCAGCCCCTCGGGTTTGCGGCACGGACGACAGAACGTTGACGCTCCCGCCTGTTTATGTCCCCGCTGACCCCGATGGGTGGTGTCTCCACGCCACACTTGTCGATTACCGGCCGTTCCACCCTGAGTGATGGTTTGGTGACGGCACGTCCTGCGACGCTCTGACCGGGTCAGTAACGCGCCGGCCCATGAGGGGGTACAGGCATGTCCCAACCGACGAGCGGCAGCAGCACGGGCGCCCAGGCGCCCGCAGGTGATGGCAACCAGCAGGAAAACACCGCCGCCCCGGCAAGCGGCGATGAGTCTCCTGTTTTCCGCAGTGCCGCCGACGTCTCGGCTGTGTCCGGCGACCAGGCCGAAACCGGGATCACCGAGTTGAGCAGCATCCCCGCGACCCTCTCCGTGACCGAGAACCCCGCCATTGCGGACGCCCGTGACGCGCTCCTGAAGGCCATCGGTCAGGAGGCCCAGCACGTTGCGGACAAGTCCGCCGGGCAGGCATCAGCGGCGCTGGTGGAGCTTGCCCGCGCCTACGTTTTGGTGACCACCGGAACCGCCAGCGGGGCAGCTACTCCGGCAAGCGCGCTGAGAACAGGCCGATCCGCGGGCCTGCTCCATCCGAACGGTGCCCCCATCGGGGACGACTACATCGTTACCGATGTTCCTAAGCCAAACGTGCGCTACTACGACTAATCAATCCCAGGGCTCCGGACACGACTCTGGGCCGGGGCCCGCACGGACAGCCGCTTGCCGACTCTCGGAACACGAACCAGCAGTCGACCCGGCCGTCAGAACCCTTTTCCCGGCCGAGGCCGACATCCAGGAGCCGGTCACGTTCGAGGAGGCGGGCGGCACCTCCAGCCGCCTCCGCCCACTGATGCACCCGAAGTTCGGCGAGCTGCTGTCGTACGCGCGGCCGGGCGACCCCGAAGGGCCGCACCTGACCGACCTCCAAAAGCCGCCAGACCACTGCTGGCGCCATCCCAACCCGTCAGGCTTCCGAATAGGCTCTCGGGAAGATTCTGGCTGCTCGGTTGAAGAGGCGTCCGGATCATGGCTCGAGCGGCGCTCGCACAGCCCGGCCGCGACGGTCTCCCGGCCGGGTGCCGAGCGTGGCGCGGACTCGGTGAGCTGCATAGGGGGCATCGTCGCCGCCACTCTCCGCCATCCAGTTCGCGGCGGTCTGCTCGCAGAAGCCGAGCAGGCGGCTGAAGACGAAGGCGGGAAGCTCGGCCGCAAGGTCCATGAGGGAGGCGTTCCTGGTGGGCCGGGGCCGGATGCCGAGCGCCTTGAGCCTGCGGGACAGACTGACCGGCTCCATCGGCCGACCAGCCCGCGAGCCGGGGAACAGCCAGCGGCTGGGGCCGGGCTCGAGGCGATGGGCCTTGCCGACCCGATGGCGCACCAGCTCGCGGAGCATCCCGTCCAGCGGTGACGGGATCTCTACCGGGTGTGCGCCCAGGCGCAGACGCAGCGTGGTGCCGTCGTCGAGGACATCGTCGCGGCTGAGTGCACAGATCCGGGACGGGGGCTGCGCGAACAGCAGCAGGAGCAGTCCGGCAGCCCTGTCACGGACCGCGATGCCGGGCTCGTGGATGAGCTGGTGCACGAGCCGCCAGCGGGTGTCGGCGGCGACGATGTCGGCGGCAAGGGAGCTGGTGTAGAAGGGGGCCGTCAGAGCGCGGGTGCGCTGGTGGCGCACGTCCGGGCCGCCCGACGGGGCCCAAAAGCGGGCCCAGCCCGTCGACCGCGCGCGGCCGGGCAACAAGCATCACCTCATCACCGACGGCCAGGGCATTCCGCTCGCAGTGTCGTTGACCGGCGGCAACCGCCACGATGTCACCCAACTCCTGCCCCTGCTCGACAAGAACCCGGTCATCGCGGGCCAGGTCGGCAGACCGCGTCGGCGCCCGGATGCCCTGCCGGCCGACCGCGGCTACGACCACGACATCTACCGGCGCCAGCTGTGGCAGCGCGGCATCCGCCCTGGGATCGCAAGGCGCGGGGAGCCGCACGGCACAGGCCTGGGCATCTTCCGCTACGTCGTCGAGCACACCATCGCCTGGCTCCACGGCTTCCGCCGCCTACGCATCCGCTGGGAAAGACGCGACGACATCCACGAAGCATTCCTCGGACTCGCCGTCTGCCTGATCACCTACCGCCACGTCCAACGCCTTTGTCAGGGGCAGTAAGTGCGCCGCCGTCGGCGATGACCGGGCCACGGCAGACCCGGTCGGCTTGAGCCTCACCCGGGGCAGGCCACGACGGTGCGCCTCGGAGACGACCTTGCCATCAGAGCCGTGCATGCTTTCCCGGGCCGACCGCGTCACCTGCGAAACGCGACCAGGTGTCCACCACAGGTCGGCCGACAGGCTTCCGCGATCACCTCTTGGTTCACATCGATGCCCCCTCGGATGCGGATGTGGCAGAGGTACTTGCACGGGCCTGGCCTGCCACAAGTGCGTCTGGTCGGCTGCCGGGGGAAGCGGAGCCCACGGTGATGGAGGCTCAGGTGTACATCCCGTTCGCGGTACGGGGCTGAGCGGCCCCGCCAGACCGGGATGACCGTGCCCCGATGCCGCTGCGGTGCCGCTCCTCGCTGCGGCCTCCCGCGCGATCGTCGTGTCGGGAGAGTGGGCGCGCTTATGTCGTTCTTCGGGCCGCCGCTCGGCATTCTTCCGGGCGGCGTAGACACGCATATCGACTCAGCGCTCCCTGTGAAAGGTTTCCCCAATACCCCTGTAGCAAATTCCTTTATTGACGCCACCCAGGCCCCTGGTAATCTTCGGAATCGTCAGACTTTGGGCGCCCAGTGACACCATCCCCTTTCCCGGAAAGAGCCTTTGCCAAGTAGGTGATGGTGTTCCTTACAACGCCGTCACGGCGGGAAGTCGCCGCGAATGCGCTGGCTTAATTCATCTTTATTAACTGCACCTGTCCTCCGGAGGCAGATCCATGAAGTTCTCGGTCATGCTCCCGTTCGTCCCTAGGCGGCCGGAGCAGGCCCTCCCCTTCGCCGGTCTGGTGAGTTGGTCGTCGGCCGTTCGCCTATGGCAGGGCCAGGGATTGCTGACGGAGGGGCATCACATCTACAGCTACCTGGCGGGTGCCGGTTTCCGGTTTCCGGTCGGTTTCGGTGTCTCGCTCATGCCGTTCCGGCACCCGTACGACGCTGCCGTCCAGGCTCGCTCTCTCGCGCTCACCACTGGTCAGCCGGTGGTCGCCGGGTACGGCCCGGGCGCGCTCCAGTTGCAAGGAGCGCTCATGGGGCGGGAGTACCGCAGCCAGGTGGGCGCCTGCCGTGAGTACCTGACCGTCCTGCGTCAACTGCTCGACGGTGAAGTCGTGGACCATTCCGGCGAGTTCTTCGAGTTCCGCGGCCAGCTCGAGCCCTATCCCGCGCCACGCGTGGAGGTCGGTCTCGGGGTGCTGCGCAAAGGGGCGGGACAGGTGGCCGGCGAGAGCGCCGATGTTGCCATCACCTGGATGACCCCGGCTGGTTACCTGGCAGAAGTGCTCGTTCCGGCCATCGACTCGGGTGCGACGCAGAAGGGGCGCAAGCGACCGCGCCTCACGGCGATCGTTCCCCTCGCCCTCGCCCGAGACGACCGTGACCCCTCGGTCCTCGCCCTGGCCGGCAACAGGGCTCATCTCTTACTGCCGCACTATCAGAGCATGCTGCGGGCCGGTGGTTTGGACATCACCGGCACCCCGGAGAAGGACGTCGAGCAGCTGATCGCCGGCGATGTCTTCCTGTTCGGCGATGAGGACGAACTGGCCCGGAAACTGGATGTCTACAGGCAGGCCGGAGTGGACGAGGTCGTGCTCAACGTGACCGGAGTCTGCGCAGTACACGGTCCGGAAGCCGCAGTACGCGAACTCGCCACCATCCTGCGGCACATGAAGCGATACCCGAGTGAGGCCCCGAACAAGTGGGCCCGTGGGGAGCGAGTGGCGTGAACACTCACAAGCGGAATCTCATGTCCTGGGTGACGGGCCGAAGCTGCGGGCTGACGCTCCCGGACTACGGCGTCGCCACCATCGTGGCTGAGCGGGCCGAGGACGTGGCCTGGCTGGCCGAGAACGGGCACGCAGGCGCGGGGACCGTAGTCTACGCGCCGGAACAGAGCGATGCGGGCTCCACCACTGAGGCTCTCCGCGGCGTGGGTGCAACGCGAATCCCCTACCGCGGCTCCTTCGTCGAGTCAGGCTCCGAGGTCCAGCTGGGCGAGGACTTCTTCCTGCAGATCCAGGCATACAGCATC
The DNA here is from genome assembly GCF_042881135.1 of Streptomyces sp. NPDC058284. NCBI lineage: Bacteria > Bacillati > Actinomycetota > Actinomycetes > Kitasatosporales > Streptomycetaceae > Streptomyces > Streptomyces sp. NPDC058284. The sequence continues at coordinate 94,953 of NZ_JBHVYE010000029.1, read as the reverse complement.
GCCGGGTTCCTCGCTCTGCTCGGTCCAACCGCGGTCCGCGTCACTGAACCGGAGGACCTGGACGCCTTCCTCGCGGACGCCGAGGCCGCCTCGAGCAAGGTCTCTGGTCGGACGTGATGACCCATCCCGCCGTGCAGCTCGCCGACGTAGCCCTGCTCGGTGGGCATGCGCCGATGGACGGACCACGCCTGCGCCTGTACGTGACGCAGGACCGCCGACTGCGGCTGAGCCCCCTGATGGGGCTGGACGACCCGCGGAGTACGCCGCCCGGTACGCAGGAGCTGGAACCGGCCTCGGAGGAGCTGGGACCTGGCTCGGACAACCTGGCACTCTCAGGGCCGGGTATCACTGCGGCGCGGGAGCTGCCGTGGCTCGGTAGATACCACGCGGCGCTCCACGCGGTGCAGGCGGCGCGGGCCCGCGGCCACGAGGACGCGCAGGTCTCGGGATTCGGCGTGCGCTTCGACACCGGCCTTCCGCTCGGGCCGGACGCGCCCGACCTTCGCGATCCGCTCGCCCCGGTGTTGCTGCGCTCAGGCGATACGTTCCTCATGCACGTCCCGGCCACGGGCACCGACTTCCGGGTCGACGCGGAAACGGTTCGCGCGCTGGAGCGCGCCATGGTCACCCCCGAGGCGGCCGCAGAGCGTGCACTGCGCCTCGTCGCACGGTTCGCCGAGCCGACCGAGCGAGCGGGGGCCGGCCTGTGAGTCCGGCCACCGTGGCCGCGTCAGTACTGCCCGACGAGTTGGCCGGGTCCGCCGCGGCAAAGGCCCTGAACGAGCTGTCGGCAGACACGGCTGTGTGCGATATGTACAGTCCTGACGGGGCGTCCGTCTACCACGACTTCACCCTGCGCGACACGTCCGAAGTGCGCGACATCCTGCGGGAGGTCCGTGCCTGCGACGGGCCCGTTCTGGAACTGGCCGCGGGCGCGGGACGGCTGACCGTGCCGCTCCTTTCGCTGCGCCGCGATGTGACGGCGGTCGATCTGTCCTCCTCCATGCTGGCGCTGCTGCGTGCCCGGCTGACCGCGCTGCCGCGCGCCCTGGTCGGGCGGTGTACAACCGTTCAGGCCGACATCGCCGACTACGCCGTTGCCGAACAGGTCGGCGTCGCGGTCCTCGGCACCAGCTCGGTCTCCCTGCTCACCGATGACCACCGGCGCGCGATGCTCCGCCGTACCCGTGACAACCTGCGGCCGGGCGGCGCGTTCATCCTGACCACGGCCCAGATCAGTGAGCGGACCGCCGATCTGACGGAGCGTGTCTTCGACGTGACAGGTGTCTCCGGCACCGTCCACCGGGTTCACGATCTGGTCGCCGCAGACCGCTGCGGCCGGTACACCGTGGTCATCACGCCCGGAGACGGGACCCCCCGTACGGTCTGCCATTCCTTCATCCGGGTGGTGCCGCCGACGGAACTGACCGCCGACCTGGCTGCGGCCGGATTCCACGTCGAATCGACCATCACCCTGCCGGGCGAGCGCTACACCAGTGTGCTCGTCCGTGCCGTCAGAGAGGGATGACCGTGGGAAGCCTCTGGCCCATGATGATGCCGCTCGCCGACGCCGACGACGACACGATCTGCGTCGTAGGGACCTCCGGTCACCGGATCTCCTTCGCCGATGGCAAGGAGGTCCTCTGCGGGACCAGCGGCCTGTGGAACGTCAACCTCGGCTACAACAACGAGACGATCACCGCCCGGATCACCGGGGCGCTGCGCACGGCGTCGTACGCGGGAGTCTTCCGGTACGAGAACGCACACGCCCGTCGGGCCGCGGAGCGGTTGCGGACGGTCGGCGCACACGCCTTCGCACGGGTGATCTTCTCCGTGTCCGGCGGTTCCGCCAACGACCTGGCGATGAAGCTGGCAAGGCAACACCACGAACTCGGCGGTGAGCCGGCCCGCAAGATCGTCGTCGGACTGAGGAACGGCTATCACGGATTGACATTCGGCGCGCACGCGCTCGCCGGTGAGGATTTCAACAAGCGCGGGTACGGCATCGACACCCGCCTGGTACGACACGTGACGGCCAACGACGAGGCCGAGCTGACGGCGCTCTTCGCGGCCGTCGGACAGCAGGTCGCCGCCGTGGTGGTGGAGCCTGTTCTCGGCAACGGCGCCGTCACGCTGACCCCCTCCTTCGTGACGCTGCTCGGCCAACTCTGCGAGCAGAGCGGCGCGTTGCTGGTAGCGGACGAGGTGGCCACCGGGTTCGGCAGGACCGGCGAAATGTTCGCCAGCGACACGTGGGATCGTGCCCCCGACATCCTCATCGTGTCCAAGGGCCTCACCAACGGCACGCTTCCCGCCTCCGCCCTGCTGGTGCGGGACACCGTAGTCGAACGCTTCCACGCAGGGGACGCGGTTCTCCTGCACGGGGAGACGCAGGCCGGCACCGCGGTGACCGCGGCCGCAGTGCTGGCCACCTTGGACGAGTTCGAACGGTTGGACGCCGTGCACCGGGGACGGGAGGTGGGCCGCGCGCTCGCCGACGCGCTGACCGCTTGGCGGAAGGCCGACCCGGCGGTGCTGGACACCCGGGGCGCGGGCTGTTTCCGGGCCCTACGGCTGCGCGACCCGCTGGACGGCCGAGTACCGCTGGCACAGCGCCATGTCCCCGGCCTGGTCCGGGAGATCCGGCGGGCCGGCGCACAGGTACACGCGGGGCCGCACGGCATTCAGCTGATCCCGGCACTCACCTACTCGGCCGCCGAGGTGACGGAGTTGGTGACGGCCACCCGGGCCGGCGTCGCCGCCCACTCCGAGCGCGTCCGACGCCGACGGCACGACGGATGCGCCCTATGACGGCGATCGAAGAGCAGTGCACGGCGATCAACCGATGCCACGTACTCGACGGCCTTGCCGCACTGCACGAGCGCGTCACAGCGAGCGGGGCCGCGACGGCAACCGTGGCATACGACACGTCCCTCGCCGAACATCCCGGACTCATATTCCTACGGGAAATGATCTCGTCCTCAACCATCGATATGACCACCCTCGGGGTCGATCGCATGGGCGGCATCGCGGATGCGCGTCTCATCGCGCGTGAACTGCCGGAAACCGAGTGGGTGATCGCGTTCGGCGGTGGCTCACTGATCGATTCCGTCAAATTGGCGACCGCGCTGAGCGACCCGGTGACCGCCCGTATCGTGTCCGCGAAACAACGCAGCGGTTGGCTGCTGGGCCCGGACCGGGCGCGGCCGACCGTGCTCGCCGCCGTGCCGACCACGATCGGTACCGCTGCCGAGGTGAGCGGGATCTCCAGCTTCACGGACGGTGCGGTCAAGCGTGCCTTCACCAGCCTCGCCCTACAGCCGGACTTCGCCGTACTGGACGCGCGGGCGACCGCCGGAATGCCGCACGAGGTCCTGGTGGAGGGATGCCTGGAGATCATCCTGCGTTACCTCGGCCCCGTCATCGGCGCCGAGGGGCCGCTCGGCACCACGGACCGCGCGGCCCTGCGCCTCGCGGCGGCGGCAGCCACCGAGCTGGCCCGGATCCATCGCGCGGGCGGGGCGGACCCGGTAGCACGCAGGCGGCTGGCCCGGCTCAGCATCACAAGCCACGACGACACGCTGGTGCGCGGCCGCGCCCCTTTCACGGCCAAGGCGTGGTTCCTCGCCAACAACCTCTCCCATCATCTCGGGGTGCGGAAGATGCGCGTACTGGCGAATCTGATCCCTGCCTACTGGGGGCATCTGCGTGCCGCTCCCGGGCTCGGATCGGCCGACCGGGCCCGTCAGGCCTGGGAGGTACTGCGCGCGGCGATTCCGGTGCCGGTCTCCGCGGAGCCGGCAACGGGGTTCGCGCAGTGGATCGACGCACTCGGAATTCCACCGCTCGCCGGGTTCGGCGACGAGGACGTGAAACGCGTGCAACGGTCGTGCGTCCGCATGTGGGGAGGCGGTCTTCCCATGCTTGCCGGAGTCGGACCGGACGACATCCGCGCGGTGCTGCGCAGGGTGCGCACGGTATCCATTCCCGCGGCACAGCGGAGTTCCCGGAATGACGCCGTCTCGGTGGATCGATAAAGCCGCCGGCCGCTCAAGGCTCCCGCACATCGTGCGGGTGAACAACAAACCCGGAAAACAAGAGAAAGGAGTCGACATGAACGTGGCACTGAATCCAGGCGCCTCCGCCCACGAGAGCGACGTCTTGGAACTCGGTCTCCAGGAGCTCGAGACCCTTGAGGCCCCCGGCTGGTGGACAGGTGCCGGCGTCTCCGTCGGCGTCGTGTCAGCCAGCGCCGCCGCCTACGGCAGCTGGGCGCTCACCGCCGCGGCCGTCGCGACCTGAGGGCGCCGCGGGCCCCCCACCACCACCCGTACGCGGAGAACCCGCGTACACAAGCGAACCCTTCACGCAAGAGAGGAGAGAGAACCATGCAGGACGACCTGATCAAGGACAGCGGTCTTGAGCTGGCGCTGCAGGAGTTGGAGACGCTAGAGGCTCCTGGCTTCTGGAGCGGCGTGTCGACCGGCTTCCAGGCGACCGCTGCCGTGGTCTCCGTCGCTGGGGCCTCCGCCGCGACCTACACGGCGATCGCCGCGGTCACGACCTGATCCGCGCCACGGACATCGGCCCGTGCCGGGGCATCGCGCGGTGCCCCGGCACGGGTCCACGGCACCCATCAGTCTCCTCCCGACAGCTTGGAGAACCATGAACAGTCCATCGACAGCCACGCCGAACCTCGCCCTGCTGGCCGGCCTGGCGCTGGTCGCCGCTGGTGCGGTGATCACTGTCCTCCTCCTCGGCTCCTCTTGGACACGCTGGCTGTACTTCGGAGCCCTGGCGGTGGCCCTGCTGGCCGCCGCGGGGTCTCTCGGAGCCCTCGTCAAGGAGCTGAACAACCGTGCCGGCTGACGTCCGAGCCCATGGCCTGCACAAGAGCTACGGGCCCCGCCAAGTGCTCAACGACGTGAGCTTCGAGGTACATCACGGCCGGGTCGTGGGCCTGCTGGGCCGCAACGGCGCGGGCAAGACCACGCTGCTGCAGTGTCTGCTCGGCGTCGTCACGCCCGAGTCCGGAACCGTCGAGGTGCTCGGCGGCCCACCCGGCCCGCACAACGCACGCCGCGTCGGCGTCGCCATGGACGCCATGGCCTTCTACCCCGGCACCACGGTCGGCCGCGAACTGGCCATCTGGGCCCGCGCCCTTGGCGTCGGCCGGTCCCGGATCGCCGATCTCATCGACCTCGTCGGCCTCACCGGGGAGAAGTCCCAGCGCTGCGCGGCCCTCTCTACGGGCCAGCGGCAGCGGCTGCGGATCGCCATCGCGCTGCTCTCCCCTGACGTCGAACTGCTCGTACTCGACGAGCCGGCCAACGGTCTAGACCCGGACGGCATCCGCTGGATTCGCCGCTTCATCCGCGATCAGGCTGCCGAAGGCAGAACCGTCCTGGTCTCCAGCCACCAGCTGGCTGAGGTACAGAACACCGTGGATGACGTCCTCCTCCTGAATGGTGGACAGATCGTCCACTCCAGCAGCCTCATCGATTTCACCGAAGGCGGCGTCAAGTCGCTGGAGGAGCGCTTCTTCGACATAGCGGGGAGCTGAACGCCCATGTCCACTGCCCTACTCGTGCGCCACACTCAGGCCGAACTGCTGAAGGCCGGCTCAGGCCGGGCGATGCTCGGGACGCTGGTCGGCGGCGTCCTGTGGTGCGCTTTGACCGGTTACGGCCAGTACACGCTGGGCCGCACCGATACGAACGCCGTGGCCTCGGGCGCAGTCACCGACGACATCGTCCGGGCATGGATGATGCTGCTGCTCTTCTCGGCCATCGCCTGCGCCCTGGTCATCACCCGTGACTTCGCGCACGGCACCGCGGCCCGCTCCGTGCTCCTCTACGGCAACCGGTCCGCGGTCTTCCGGGCCAAACTCGCCGCGGGCACGCTGATCTCCGTCGGCATCGCCCTCACGGCGATGGCTGGTGCCCTCGTCAACGTCCTGCTCGCCTCGAGCGGTTCTACGGACCTGCCCTGGACGGCCGAATCCACCAAGACGCTGCTGGGCGTCGGCGGTTGCGTGGCACTGGCAGGGCCCTGGGGACTGATGATCGCCTGGATCATTCGCAAGCAGACCCTCACCGTGCTCGCCCTCGTCGTCCTGGTGGTCGGCGTGGAGCCCGCCGCGCAGCGGCTCGTACCCGAGGCAGCCCGATTCCTCTTCACCATCGCGCTCAGCTCGGTCTACCGCGATCACAAGCCCGACCTGCTGCCTCTGAGCGCCGCGCTCGGCGTCTGTCTGCTGTGGGTCGCCCTGCTCGGCCTGGTCGCCCGAACTCGGTTCCTGCACAAGGACGTCATGTGAGCGGTCGTACCGGGCTGCTGCGTCGGCGCTCCACGGCACCGACCCCGGCGAGCGTGGCCGACGACCCGTCCCACCTGGAGCACGCCAGAATCGCCGACGGCGTACAGGTGCACCCACCGGTCGGCGAAGGCGAGCACTGGGTCCTCCAGCACGGCGAACACCAGTACTTCAGGGTCGGCGCCGACCTCGCCTCGCTCGTCGGCCGTCTCGACGGCACGCGTGACGCGGAAGCGCTGGCCGACGGCCTGGGCCGCCCGTGGACCGCACAGGCCGTCCGCCGGAGCCTGCGCGTACTGGATGAGGCCCATTTGCTCGCCTCCTCGCAGAACGGCAGTCCCCCGCGCCGGGGCACGGGCCGCTTCCGCTACGTCCCTCCCCTCACCCTCCAGTTCACGGTACTGCGGTCCGGGGCGGGCCCGGCCCGGCTGGTCAGCCCTCTGCGCCTCGCCACGCCTCGCACGCTGGGCGTGTCGATCGTGCTGCTCGCCGTCACCGGTGCTCTCGCTCTGGTGGCGCGGCGCGCCCATGTGGTCGAGGTCCTGAGCCGTCCCGTCCCGCTCTCCGTGCTCGTCGTCGTCCTCGCGGCCATCTCGCTCACCACCGTCGCGCACGAACTCGGCCACGCCTGTCTTCTGGCGTACTACGGAGGCCGGCCCGGCCGACTCGGCGTCATGCTCTTCTACTTGTCACCGGCGATGTTCTGCGACATCTCGGATGCGTGGCGGCTCAACCACCGGCGACGCGCCCATGTGGCGATGGCTGGTGTCTTCGTCCAACTCGGCGCGGGAGGCGCCGCCGCCTGCGCGAGCGCGGTGGCGGGCGACGGGGCCCCGGGCGACATGTTGCTGCTCTACTCCCTCGTGAACACGGCGGCGGCAGCCGTCAATCTGGTTCCGTTCGTGAAGCTCGACGGCTACATCGCCCTGATGAGCCAGCTGGACCGGCCCAACCTCCGCGCGGAGGCGCTGCGTTCACTGCGGAAGCGCTTCACCGCCTTCCTCACCGGGCGAGCCGGAGCTACCGAGGGCACCACCGGCAGCCGGGGCGGCGAGGCCGCCTGGCTGCCCTGGTTCGGCGCGGCCTGCCTGGTGACGCCGGTGCTTCTGGTCGTACGGGTTCTGGGGCAGTGGCTGGACGCCCTGCTGTCCCTCGGCCACTTCGGCCTCGCCCTGTCCACCTCGATCGCCGGGCTGCTGGCCGTTGTGGTGGGGAAGGCGTTCCTCGGCCTGGTGCGGTCGCTGCGCGGCTCGCGGCCCCGGCTCCTGCGGGTGCTGGTCCTGACCGCGGTGGTCACCGCCGCCGTGCTGGGCGTCAGCCGCATCCACGTAACCATCACGGAGACCGGCGCCTACCGCGTGACTGACGACGGACAGGTGGTCCTGGCCGTACCGGCCGGTCAGGGCGGCCGGTACGTCCGTGCCGGGGACCGGGTGGAGCTGGTCGAGGCAGGCCTGCTCCCGCGCCGCCCGCTCGGCAGGGCCACGGTCGTCGCCCCGCTGTCCGGTGCCTCGACGGTGCCGCTGACGGGCCTGGTTCCCGTCGACGCGGATCAGGTGAAGGTGCCCGGCCGCTGGTTCACGCTGCGGACGCAAGACATCCCCAAGGCCCGGAAGGGCAGTGCACGGCTGCACCCTCGGTCCGTTTCGCTTCCGCGCTGGGCGTACGAGCGCTTCGCTCTGCCGTTCGCGGCCCCGTTCAACTGACAGCAGAAACCGGAATGCTGGAATGTATCTGACGTACCTTCAGTTCTGCCACCCCGCCTCCGACTTCTACGAGGAGCGGAACATCGAGGACCCTGGCACCTTCTTCGGCCTGCATCAGGCCCCGGCCCCCAAAGGCTGGACGCGCGAGGTGCGCACCGAGTGGGTGATGTACTTCCCCTCGGCCCCTCCTCTCCCCGCCGTCGCCCCCAAGACGGCGCCGATGCGCTTGCAGGGCTGGAAGATCCACGTCAGCGCCACCCTCGACAATGCCGAGGAACTGCTCGGCGACGTGTCCGCGTACTGCCTCGAGCGGTCCCTGCCGTTCAAGGCGCTCTCCAGTCCGCACACCCTCACCCGGCGCAACAGCAAGTACGCCGACCGCGGTGGCAGCGGCAAGTTCATCACCGTCTACCCCCCGTCCGACGAGGTGCTCACCACGGCCCTGCGGGAATTGGACGAGCGCGTCGGCGGTCGCGAGGGCCCGGCCATCCTCTCCGACCTCCGCTTCCGCGAGGGCCCGCTGTACACCCGCTACGGCGCGTTCGTGTCGCGACGTGTCACCGATGCGAGCGGACGGCGGATCGAGTGCATCGAGGACCCTCACGGCAACCTGGTGCCGGACGAGCGTCGCCCCGGCTTCCATCCGCCGACGTGGGCACCGGTCCCAGCCGTGCTGGAGGAGTCGCTGGCGCTGCGGGCCGGACGCCGACTGTCGGGCTTTCCCTACCAGGTGCGCCGGGCCATCCACTTCTCCAACGGCGGTGGCGTCTACCTCGCGGAACGCACCGATACCCCGGGGCGCACCATCCTCCTCAAGGAGGCCCGCCCGTACTGCGGCCTGGACGAGAGTGGCAGGGACGCGGTGGCCCGCCTGGAACGCGAGCACGAGGCCCTGCTCGGCCTGGCGGGCCTGCCCGGCGTGCCGAGTGTGGACGCGTACGTCGACGGTGTCGAGCACAAGTTCCTCGGCCGCGCGTATGTCGAAGGCAGGTCCCTCATGGACCTGGCCTACGCCCGCAACCCTCTGACCAACCCTGACAGTGTCCTGACTCCGCGCGAGTACGCCCTCTGGGTAGGTGACCTCCTCGATGGGGTCGCGCGTTCGGTGGCCGCCATGCACGAGCGCGGCTGGGTCTTCGGAGACCTGCATCCCAACAACCTCATCGTCGACGCCGACGAACAGGTTCACTTCATCGACTTCGAGAACGCCTCGCGCGACGTCACGGGCCATACCCAGACGATGGGTGTGTTCGGGTTCCGCGCGCCGCCCGGCCACCGGGGCACGGCCGTCGACCGGTTCGCCCTGGGCGCCATGCGGCTCGCACTTCTCGTCCCGCTGGTGCGGCTGCTCTCCCTGGGGCCCGGCCGCGTGGCGGGGCTGACCGCGGCCGCCCGCGAGCGGTTCGACGTTCCTGCGCCCTACTTCGACGGGCTGGAGGAGCAGCTCGGCTGGAAGGCCGAGGCGACGCAGAGCCCTGTCACGAGCGAACGGCCGGGCGTCGCCGACCCGTTCACCGGCACCGCGCTCGCCGCCCGGATGTGTGAGTGGCGTACCCCTGAGCGCCAGGACCGGCTCTTCCCCGGCGATGTACGGCAGTTCCTCCACCCGGCCGGAGGCCTCGGCCTCGCGTACGGCGCGGCGGGCGTGCTGTGGTCGCTGCACCGCGCGGGCCGGGCGCCGGACCCCGCCGACCTGTCATGGTTGCGCGAGCGGGTACGCGCCGCCGCCGATCTGCCGCCGGGGTTCTGGAACGGCCTCGCCGGTATCGCCTTCGCCACCGAGAGCCTCGACCCGGCGTTCTCGGACGAGTGCCTGGAGCGGGCGCTCCGCGCGGCACGGACCACCGAGGACCTGTCGCTGGCCGGCGGGCTGAGCGGGCTCGGCGTGCAGTTGCTGCGCGCACCGGGGCACCGTGACGAGGTCGCAGCCCTGATCGACCGCGTGGTCAAGGCCGTCGACTCCCAGGGAGATCCCCCGGGGGCGGGGCTGGTCGACGGAGCCGCCGGACTCTCGGTCTTCCTGCTCCGTGCCGCGGCGGCCCTGGACGACGGCGCCGCGGCGGACATGGCCGGTGACCTGCTCGACCTGGAGACCCGCCGCTTCGGTCTGACGCCGGACACGCCGGTGGTCCAGGCCGCGCTGCCGGCCCGCGGTACCGGTCTCGCCACCGGGGTGACAGGGCTCGCCCTCGCCTACCACGACCACATCCGCCTCAGCGGTCAGGACCGCTTCTCCCCACCGCTCGAACGCGTGGTGCGGATCGCCCGGCAGACCACAGCCCTGCACAACGGTCTCCTCAACGGGCGTGCCGGGCTCGTCCAGTTCCTCACCGCCGTCGCACCGGACGACCTGGCCTCGGCGGTGGCGGTCCGCCGTGCCCTCACCGAGACGACATGGCACGTGGCCCCGGCGGGGAAAGGCCTCGTTCCACTGGGCGACGAGTCCCTGAAGCTCTCCCTCGACCTCGGCACGGGGCTCGCCGGTCTCGTCCTCACCCACCAGGCCGCCGCCCGCCGCAGCTGCACGCTGCCCTTGTGGGAGGGACCCCGGTGAAACACGCCCGCACCCCTTCGAACCGGATCGACGTCACGTTCACGGTCATCTGCCCGACTTACAACCGGTCACGGTGCCTGTTGCGCACCCTGGAGTCGGTGCGCGCGCAGACGGTCACCGACTGGGAGTTGCTGGTCCTGTCGGACGGCAGCGACGACGACACCGTCGAAGTCGCCGAGACGCTGGCGGCGGAAGACCGCCGTATCCGCGTCCTGCAGCTGAAGCGCTTCGGCCACCCCAGCGGCCCCAGGCAGGAAGGCCTCGGCCGCGCCCGCGGCCGGTACGTGGCCTACATCAACCACGACGACCTGTGGCGCCAAGATCACCTGGCCGTCGTCCTCCCGCTGCTCGACGCGGGCGCGCCCGTGGTGGCCACCGGCTATCGGGCGGTCGACGACACCGGATCGGTGATCCGGCGAAGTGCCTGGTGGGACATGTGCTGGCACCCGGAGCTCCAGGTGCTCGACCCGCTCTTCGAGCCGAGCCGACTCGCCCACCGACGCGGTGTGCCGGAGGCCGTCGGTGGCTGGCGCATCACCGAAGGGCTGGAGGACTGGGACCTTCTCCTGCGGCTCACCGACGCGGGCCACCGGATCCGGACCACCACCGCGAGGACCGTCACTCTCCATGAGGGCCACAGCACCCGCCGTCACAGCGTCACCCCTTCTCACCTGGCACCGCTCCACGTCACCCCCGACGCTCACGCGGCCCGGCGCCTGCGCGACGCGCTCCGCACACCGGCCGTCCGCGCCGAACTCCTCCGCGCGGCCCAGGAGGACAGCCGTACCCGCATCCAACGCCTGAGGCACAGCTCGGAGTTCGTCAGCCCGGCTGCTTCCGAGGACGCGCCGGGCGACCGGGGTCCGACGATGGCGGACGAGGTGCTGGCGGACCGCGGCCCCGAACCCCTCGTCATCCCGCACGGCGGCGCCTACGCGCTCGTTGTCCCCGTCTCGACCCCCGGCCACGCCGCCCGCTTCGCAGAACTGCTGCAGCTGCACGCACCCGCTCAGCTGGCCGTGGTGCGCGCGCTCGCCGAGGAGGTCAGCTTGTGAAGGCCCTGGTACTCTCCGGCGGCAGCGGCACCCGACTGCGTCCCTTCACCCACACCTCGGCCAAGCAGCTGGTCCCGGTCGCCAACAAGCCGGTGCTCTTCTACGGCCTGGAGGCTGTCGCGGAGGCCGGGATCACCGAAGTGGGCCTTGTCGTGGGCTCGACCGAGCCCGAGATCCGGGCCGCCGTGGGCGACGGTAAGCGCTTCGGCCTGCGCGTCACCTACCTGCGCCAGGCGCGGCCGCTCGGTGTCGCCCACGCACTGCTCATCGCCCGCGACTTCCTCCAGGACGACGACTTCGTGCTGTACCTGGGCGACACCTTCCTCCGCGGCGGCATCACGGAGCAGGTGGAGGCGTTCCGTGCCGAACGCCCCGACGCCCGTGTCCTGCTCGCCAAGGTCGCCGATCCCACCGCCTTCGGTGTGGCCGAACTCGACGCGGACGGGCGCGTCGTCTCCCTGGAGGAGAAGCCGTCCCGCCCGCGCAGCGACCTCGCGCTCGTCGGCGTCTACCTCTTCACTCCAGCCGTCCACGCAGCGGTACGCGCCCTCACTCCGTCAGCCCGTGGCGAGCTGGAGATCACCGATGCCCTGCGTCGACTGATCGACCACGGCGCGACGGTCTCGTCCGCCCGCATCACCGACTACTGGAAGGACACCGGCTCCGTCGGCGACCTGCTGGAGGCCAACAGCTCGGCCCTGGGCACCCTGGCACCGCGCGTCGGCGGCGAGGTCGACGAGCTGACCCGGTTGTCCGGCCAAGTCACGGTCGAGCCGGGCGCCCGGCTGACCCGCTCCACGGTCCTGGGCCCCGCGATCATCGGAGCCGGCAGCCAAGTGACCGGCTCGTACCTGGGTCCCTACGTCTCGGTGGCGGAACGCTGCCTCATCAGGGACAGCGTGATCGAGAACTCGATCGTCCTCGGTGAGGCCCGAATCGAGGGTGCGGGCCCGCTCGTCCACTCACTCATAGGCCGTCACGCCAGAATCACGCGGACGGCAGCGGACCGATCCGTCCAGCGGCTGGTGCTGGGCGACCACAGCGAGGTGTCCCTGCAGCCATGAGAATTCTGGTCACCGGCGGCGCCGGATTCATCGGCTCGGTCTACACCCGGATGCTTCTCGCCGGTACGGCGGACGGGGCCTCGGCCGGACGCGACACTCCACGCGCTGTCACCGTCCTGGACGCCCTCACTTATGCAGGCTCGCTCATCAACCTCGCGCCGATCATCGACCACCCGCACCTTGCCTTCGTCCACGGCGACATCCGGGACGCGGCACTCGTCAGGCGGCTCGCCGCGGAGCACGACCAGATCGTGCACTTCGCAGCCGAGACCCACGTCGACCGGTCGATCGATGACGGCACCGACTTCGTCAGCACCAATGTGGCCGGCACTCACACCCTGCTGGATGCGGCGGTCCGCGCGGGCATCGCCACCTTCGTGCAGGTCTCGACCGACGAGGTCTACGGCTCCATCGACCACGGCGCATGGAAGGAGAGTCAACCGCTGGCCCCCAACTCGCCGTACGCCGCGTCCAAGGCCGCGGCCGACCTGCTCTGCCGCTCGTACCAGCGCACCTACGGACTCGACGTCCGCATCACCCGCTGCACCAACAACTACGGCCCAGGCCAGTATCCGGAAAAGATCATCCCGCTCTTCACCACCCGCCTCCTGCGCGGACTGAGCGTTCCGTTGTACGGCGACGGTACCCAGCGCAGGGAATGGCTGCACGTGGAGGATCACTGCCGCGGTGTGGAACTCGTGCGGAGCCGAGGCCGGTCGGGCCGGGTCTACCACCTCGGCGGTGGCACCGAACTGAGCAACCGCGAGTTGACCGAACGGCTTGTGGACGCCTGTGACGCCGCTCCTGAGCAGGTACGGAACGTCCCTGACCGCAAGGGACACGACGCGCGCTACGCCCTCGACTGGACCCGCGCACGCACCGAACTCGGCTACCGCCCGCGCCACGACCTGAGCACGAGGCTGGCCGACACCGTCACCTGGTACCTCGACCACCTCGACCGGTATCCCCCGTCACAACACGCACCGGCCCAGACATGACCGTCCTGATCACCGGCGCGCGCGGCATGCTCGGGCGGGACCTGACCGCTGTGCTGCGTGCCACCGGCTAGGGCTGGAGTGTCCCCTCACAGCGCCTGATGCCGAGGCACGACGCTCCACGGCACCAGCGTGCGACCACAACCGCACAGTTCCTCTCGGACCAGGGGGCGCCCATGCCGTTCTCGCGCGTGACCTTCGCTGCAGCAAGGCCGATACTGCCGACAGCAGGGGTCTTGACCAAGCCGGACCCGACCGCCCGACCAACCTGACGAGGTGTCACCAAAGTCAGCATTGAGTCAGCCTCAGTACCGCCAAAACCCGCTCCAAGCCGTCACCGACCGCCAAAATCGAAAACGACTCCCACCCACCCTGACCAGCAAAAACGCAGGTCAGCTACTAGCCTGCTCAGCTTTCAGGAGGCACCCATGAGGATGCTCATCAACGTCGCCGAGACCGTCGTCGCCGACGCGCTGCGCGGGATGGCCGCCGCGCACCCCGAGCTGACGGTCGACGTCGAGAACCGCGTGATCGTGCGCAGGGACGCCCCGGTCGAGGGCAAGGTCGCGCTCGTCTCGGGCGGTGGATCCGGGCACGAGCCGCTGCACGGCGGGTTCGTGGGGCCGGGGATGCTGTCGGCCGCGTGTCCGGGCGAGGTGTTCACCTCACCCGTGCCCGATCAGATGGTGCGGGCCGCGGCCGCCGTCGACAGCGGGGCGGGCGTCCTCTTCATCGTGAAGAACTACACGGGTGACGTGCTCAACTTCGACATGGCCGCGGAGCTCGCCGAGGACGAGGGCATCCAGGTGGCCAAGGTGCTCGTCGACGACGACGTGGCGGTCACCGACAGTCTCTACACCGCGGGGCGGCGCGGTACCGGCGCCACCCTCTTCGTGGAGAAGCTGGCGGGCGCTGCCGCCGACGCGGGCATGCCGCTCGAGCGGGTCGAGGCCATCGCCCGGCAGGTCAACGAGAACGCGCGCAGCTTCGGCGTCGCACTCGGCGCGTGCAGTACACCGGCCAAGGGCAGCCCCACCTTCGAACTTCCGCCGGGCAGGTTGGAGTTGGGAGTGGGTATCCACGGCGAGCCGGGGCGCGAGCGGCGGCCCATGATGACCTCGCACGAGATCGCCGACTTCGCGGTCAACGCCGTACTGGAGGACCTCGACCCGCGCAATCCGGTCCTCGTCCTCGTCAATGGCATGGGGGCCACGCCCCTGCTCGAACTGTACGGCTTCAACGCCGAGGTCCAGCGCGTCCTCATCGAACGCGGCGTCCCCGTGGCGCGCACCCTCGTCGGCAACTACGTGACCTCGCTGGACATGGCCGGAGCCTCGGTGACGTTGTGCCAGGTCGACGAGGGGTTGCTGCGGCTGTGGGACGCGCCGGTCCGCACCCCGGGCCTGCGCTGGGGCGCCTGACGCTCCGGGACGCCTCCGCACGCACGGCAACCGGCCCGACAACGCAAGGAGACCCCGTGCTCGACGCCGACTTCTTTCGCCGCTGGCTGACGGCCACTGCCGCCGCCGTCGACCATGAGGCCGACCGGCTCACGGAGCTGGACTCGCCCATCGGCGACGCCGACCACGGCAGCAATCTGCGGCGCGGGTTCACCGCCGTCGCGGACGTCCTGGAGAAGGAGGCCCCGGACACGCCCGGCGCCGTCCTCGTGCTGGCGGGGCGCCGGTTGATCTCGACCGTCGGTGGTGCTGCGGGGCCGCTCTACGGCACGTTGCTGCGCCGCACCGGAAAGGCGCTCGGCGACGCCGCGGAGGTCGACAGGGCGGGGTTCGCCGAGGCGCTGCGGACCGGCGTCGACGCGGTGGCCGCGCTCGGCGGCGCCGCGCCCGGCGACAAGACGATGCTGGACGCGCTCTTCCCCGCGCTCGACGCGCTGGAGGAATCCTTCGGCGCGGCGCGGGAGGCCGCACTCCACGGCGCCCTGGCCACGACTGCGCTGCAGGCGCGCAAGGGGCGCGCGAGCTATCTGGGCGAGCGCAGCATCGGCCACCAGGACCCGGGCGCGACGTCGGCGGCGCTGCTGTTCGAGGCGCTGGCCGAGACCGCGGAGGGCGACGATGTCCGGGAGGCCGGCCGTGGCTGACGGCCCGCTGGTCGGCATCGTCCTCGTCTCCCACAGCGGTCCCCTCGCCGAGGCGGTCGCCGCGCTCGCCACGGGCCTGGCGGGCGGCGGGGCCACCGCACCGGTGGCCGCCGCCGGTGGAACGCCGGACGGCGGCCTCGGCACCAGCGCCGAGCTGATCTCGGCGGCGGCGGCGCGGGTCGACCGCGGCGCGGGCGTCGCGATCCTCACCGACCTCGGCAGCGCGGTCCTCACCGTGAAGGCCCTTATCGCCGAGGGTGACGAACTCCCGGAGGGCGCCCGCCTGGTGGACGCCCCCTTCGTGGAGGGCGCGGTGGCGGCTGTGGTGACCGCGTCGGCGGGCGCGGGGCTCGCCGCGGTCGAGGCCGCGGCGACCGAGGCGTACACCTACCGGAAGGTCTGACTTGTCTTTGAACCCCCGCCTGCGCCCCGACGCCCGGCACGCGCCCTCGGCGCAAGCAGTTCCTCCGCGTGGCTAGTCGCCCCGCACGAACTGCCGGGCCAGCGCATCGCCCCGGTCGACCGCGTCCTGGTGGCTCTCGATCGGGACGGCCTTGGAACCCTTGAAGAAGATGTACGTGACGTCAAAGGCCGCGCCGCCCGTCCGGGGGTCGGGCGGGATGCCGAGCGCCGCGGCCGCCGCGTACGACGCCTCGCCGATGAGCTCGGTGGGGCCGGTGTCGCCGACGACGGCGTACAGCACGCTGTCGCGGTGGACGACGGCGGCGACGGTGCCGCCGGTGATGCCGTGCGCGAGGTGGTTCCAGCGTTGGCTGGGCCCGGGCACGACGACGTAGGGCAGTTGCTGGGCGTTCAGTTGGCGGCCGTCGGACTGTTGGTAGGTCGTGGTGTCGAGGAACAGTGGGTCGGTGCGGCGGTTGCAGGCCTGGGTCGGCTGCCCGTCGCAGTCGATGTCCATGTCGGCCTTCCAGAAGACCGCGTTTGGCGTACCGCAGACCGGGACGTCGGCGGGGGCGCCGTCGTCGGTGCGGTACTCGCCCTGCGAGATCTTCGTGCAATCGCGCGTGCGGGCCAGCAGGTCGGCGGCGCGCACCGTCCCCTCGCTTGCGGGTGACCGCTGGGCTGCGGAGTACGGGGCGGGGGGCGGCAGGGCCGCGCCGACCACACCGGCCGCGGCGACCAGGAGCACCGCTCCACGACACCTGAATCTGTTACGCACGAGAGGGATATCCCAGTTTGCGCCCCGGCCCATGCCCTTGTCCGCCGATCAGGGTCCGGACGGCCCACGCCCCACCTCTTGATGTGCCCTCGTCACCTGTGTCAAATAGGTCCGGACCAATGCCGTCGAGTGGAAGGCAGCACCGTGCGACGGACGCCCCACCTGTCCACCCCTCCCGCCCTGCTGACCGCCATGGCCGTGACCGCGGTCGCGCTGGGCGGCTGTGCGTGGAGCGGCAGCGACACCAAGGACACCAACCCGCCGGCGGCACCCCGCGGCGTCACCGTGCAGGCGGGCAGTTCGACGACCGCCCACGTCATGTGGAACCAGGCCGTCGACGACACGGACGTCACCGGGTACGAGGTGTACCGCGACGCCAGGAAGGTGAAGACGGTGCCGGGCAGGGAGCTCATGGTGGACGTCGTCGGCCTCAAGCCGTCCGCCACGTACACCTTCACCGTGCGCGCCCGCGACGCCGAGGGGAACGTCAGCGAGGACAGCAAGCGGCTCTCGGTCACGATGCCGGCCGCGACCGCGGCGGACCACGAGCCCCCGTCCCGCCCCGCGCGCCTGACGGGCAGGGCCGAGGGAAGCAGCGCGGCGATGCTGACCTGGGGGACGTCGTCGGACGACGAGCGCGTGGCCTCGTACGAGATCTACCAGGCCGGTTCGAAGATCCACAGCGTCGGTGGGAACCAGACCGCGACGCTGGTCACCGGGCTGCGGCCGGGCACCACCTACACCTTCACGGTCAAGGCCCGCGACGCCGCCGACAACTTCTCCCCCGCGAGCCCCGAGGTCCGCCTCACCACCACGGGCAAGGGCTCGGGCCGCGGCACCGCGCCCACCGGCTTCCGGGCCCGCACGCACCGCGCGGACGGCGCGTACTACATCGACCTGTCCTGGACGCCACCGCGCACCGGCGGCGCCGTGGCGGAGTACCAGATCCAGCTGGACGGCCGCACCGTCACCTCACTCGTCTTCGGCGGCACGGCACCGCGCGACAAGGCCGAGCACAGCTTCTACATCGGCAGGAAGACCGGGGAGCGGCACCGGGTGAGGATCCGCCCGAAGCTGCCCGACGGCACGTGGGGCGGTTACTCGCCCGAGCGGACGGTCACGACGGGGTGAGCGCCGGGCGGGCCCGGTACAGGAGTCGACTTCTGTGATTTCCGCGGCCGATCCCGTCGAGGTCGGACACAATCGGAAGCGCTCTCGACCAACTTGCTTGCATCCAGGCGTAGTTGGCGCCGACCCGGAGGCCTGGGCGGCAGGAGCGGGACGGTCATGAGGGAGGCGCGGACGTTGTGCGGTGAGTGGGACTACATCGTGGTGGGGGCGGGGTCGGCCGGCTGTGTGCTGGCGGCCAGGCTGTCCGAGGACGGGCGGGCCCGGGTGCTTCTTCTCGAGGCGGGAGGGGAGGACAGCAAGGCGGAGCTTGCGGTGCCCTCCGCCTGGCCCGCGCTCCAGGGCTCCGAGGTCGACTACGGCTACAGCACGGTCCGGCAGGGCGGCGCCGACGGGACCGCGCGGGCCTTTCCGCGGGGGCGCACGCTGGGCGGCTCGGGCGCCATCAACGGCCTCATCCACCTGCGCGGACACCGCGCCGACTACGACCGCTGGGCGGCCCTGGGGTGCACGGGCTGGGGCTTCGACGAGACGTTGCCGTACTTCCGGCGCATGGAGACCGTCCACGGCAAGGACCCGAAGTTCCGCGGCACCGAGGGGCCCTTGTCGCCGGAGACCGCGCGGGAGGGCGGCCACCCCCTCTCCCAGGACTTCGTCGACGCCGCCGCCTCGGTCGGCCACCCGAGGACCGACGACTTCAACGGCGTCGATCAGGAAGGCGTCGGATGGCACGACATGAACATCGCGGGAGGCCGCCGCCAGAGCGCCGCGCACGCCTACCTCCACCCGGCCAGGGACGACCGGCTCAACCTCACCGTCTCGACCGGATCCCGCGCGCTGCGCCTGCTCTTCGACGACGAGCGCGGCGGCGACCGCTGCACCGGCGTGGAGATCGAGCGCCACGGCATGCGGCACACCGTGCGCGCGAGGGCCGAGACGATCGTCAGCTGCGGGGCCGTCGACTCACCCCGCCTCCTGCTGCTCTCCGGCATCGGCCCCGCCGACGAACTGCGGCAGGCGGGCATCACGGTCCGCCACGACCTGCCCGGCGTCGGCCGCAACCTGCACGACCATCCGCTGTGCCCCGTCGTCCACGAAGCCGGCCGCCCCCTGCCCCCGGCGCAGACCAGCCTCGCCGAGACATCCCTGTCATGGCGCAGTGACGCCCGCGCGCAGGGCCCGGACATGCAACTGCTCTGCGTCCACGTGCCGTACCACCCACCGACGATGCCGGTCCCGGCCAACGGATTCACCCTGGCCGTGGCCACCGTGCCCGACAGCCGCGGATCGGTACGGCTGGCCGGTCCCGACCCGCAGGCCCCGCCCCTGATCGACCCGGACTATCTGGGCCGCGAGACGGATGTGCGGCGCATGCTGAAGGGCATCGGGACGGCACGGGAGATCGCGGCGGCGCCGCCCTTCGCCCGGTGGCGCCCGCGCGAGGTGCTTCCCGGGGCCGACGTCACCGACGAGGCCGGGCTGCGGGGCTACCTCGCCGCGGCCGTCGGTCCGTACTTCCACCCCGTGGGCACCTGCGCGATGGGCACGGGACCCGACGCGGTCGTGGCACCGGACCTGACCGTGCGCGGCCTGCGGGGTCTTCGAGTGGTGGACGCCTCGGTGATGCCCACGATCGTGTCGGTCAACACGAACACGGCCACGATGATGATCGCGGAGAAGGCCGCGGACCTGATCCGCGGGAGCGGCGCGCGGCGTCCGCCGGGGTCGGAACCGGGGCCCGTCGTCTGACATGCTGGCGCCGTGCGCGTACTGATCGTGACAGCGGGGAGTTGGGGCGACGTCGCCCCGTACACCGGACTGGGCGTGCGGCTGCGCGCGGCGGGCCACGAAGTGTCGCTGGCCACTCATGAACGTTTCGAGCAGGCGGTGACCGCCCACGGACTCGGCTTCCGGCCGCTGCCCGTCGACCCGCTGAAGGAGCTGGCCTCGCAGGACGGTCAGGGTCTCGCCCGGGCCGTCAGCCCGCCGGTGGCCCTCGCGCGGCTGATGCGGATGACACGGGCGTTCATGCCCCGGCTGACCGACGGGGTCGTGGCCGCCGTGCGCCAAGGCGCCGATGTGGTGCTGAGTTCGACGGTCACCGACCCGGCGTGCGCGGCGCTCGGTGAGGCGCTGGGGCTGCCGAGCCTCGGTGTCTACCTCCAGCCGGTCCCCCCCACCGGCGCCTATCCCCCGATGATCACGAGCGCCCGCACCTTCGGCCCGTACGGCAACCGGCTGGCCGGGCACGCCCTGTGGCTCGGCAGTGAGCAGATCTTCGCCCCCGCCGTCACCGCCCTGCGCCGCGAACTCGGGCTGTCGCGCCGCCGGTTCGGCGGCCCGCTGGGTCTGCCGCGCGGGCGTGGTGTCCTGCACGGCTTCAGTCCCCGGATCGTCCCCCGCCCCGCGGACTGGCCCGCCGGGCACGAGGTGTGCGGCTACTGGTGGCCCGAGGCCCCGCCCGGCTGGCAGCCCGAACCGCGGCTCCTCGACTTCCTCGCCGCCGGACCGCCGCCGGTCTTCGCCGGTTTCGGCAGCTTCGTCACCGCCGAGGCCGAGCGGCTGAGCTCGCTGCTCGCCGAGGCCATGCGCCGCGCGAAGGTGCGCGGCATCGTGCAGGCGGGCTGGAGCGGGCTGCGCGTCGAGAACGACGACGTGATCACGGTGGGCGAGGTCCCGCACGACTGGCTGTTCCCGCGGACGGCCGCCGTGATCCACCACGCGGGCGCCGGCACCACCGCGGCCGCCCTGCGCGCGGGTACCCCCGCCGTTCCCGTACCGGTCCAGCTGGACCAGCACTTCTGGGCCAACCGCGTCCACACGCTGGGCCTTTCGCCGCGTCCGCTGCGCTTCCAGCGCCTGACCGCGTCCTGCCTCGCGCAGGCGATCACCACCGCCGTGCACAGCCCGGTCCTGCGCTCCCGCGCCGAGGGGACGGCGCTCGCACTCGGCCGCGAGGACGGCGCCCGCCGGGTCGTCGAGACCCTCGAAAGGCTGGGGTAGTGGCGGCCGGAGGCAGCGGTCAGGAAACGGCGGCGGCCCGCTCGGTCAGCAGCACCGCCGCGCGTCGGCACCAGTCGCGGGTCTCCCGCTCGAAGGCGAGTCCGCGCAGGCACGTCAGGTAGGGGCCGATCCGCTCGCCGGTGCGCAGGAAGTCGTCCTCCTTTGCGTCACCCCGCAGCCGTACGAGGAACTTCTCCAGGACCTCGATCTTCGCGTCGGCCACCGCGGCGCGCTCCGTGAGCTGCTCGATCACCGGTGCGGCGGCGACGCCGTCGACGGCCTGCACCTTGACCAGCAGATCGTCGCGGATGAAGGACGGCTTCGCGGCGCGGGCGGCGAACCGCTCCATCTCGGCGAGGCCGTCGTCGGTGACCTTGAAAAGCCGCTTGTTGGGGCGGCCCTCCTGGACCACCTCCCGCCCGGTGACCAGGCCTTCGCTCTCCAGCCTCGTCAGTTCGGCGTAGAGCTGTTGGGGCAGCGCGTGCCAGAAGTTGGCCACGCCGATGTCGAAACCCTTGGCCAGCTGATAGCCGCTGTACTCGCCGTCAAGGAGCGCCGCGAGCACCGCGTGCCGAAGAGCCATCGTCCGTTTCCCCTTCCCTTCCGTCACCTCGCCCCCTCATCATAGTCATGCATGTGAGTACTCAGATTCATGACTATGGCGGCGCGGTGCGCCGCCGCAGGATTTCGGGAGGAACCATGACGGGAACCACGACGCACCCGACGGCCGCGCGCTTCCGCGCCGTCGTCGAGCGGCGCGACCTCGGCGCGCTGGAAGAACTGTTCACGCCGGACGTCCGCCTCTACAGCCCGGTGAAGTTCACGCCCTTCGAAGGCCGCCCCATGGTTCTCGGCCTCTTCGGTGTCCTGCTGCGGACGTTCGAGGACTTCCGGTACGTCGGCGGGTACGCGGGCGAGGCGCAGACCAGCGCCGACGGCACCGTGGCGGAGTCGGACGTCCTGCTGTTCCGCACCACCGTGAACGGGAAAGAGGTCCATGGCATCGATCTGCTGCACTTCGACGAGGAGGGCCGGATCAAGGAGTTCACCGTGATGGTCCGCCCGCAATCCGCGGTGCACGCCCTCGGGCAGGCGGTGCACGCGGGCCTCGTCGAAGCAGGCCTGGTCCCGGCCCCGCAGTGACCTGACCCGGTGGCGCCGCTCTGCGCCGGACGAAGGATTCCGTCACCTGCCCGGCCGCAGCCCGCATGCGGTCGCCGCTCCCGGCACGTTGGCTCTTCGTCAGGTAGCACGGGCGATCCCCCGACTCTCGGCGGCGCATGGGTTGTACCGCCTCCCGTGTCACCGGAGGGCAGACTCATGCGTACTACTCGGATATGCGTCCGTGCCGGCCTGACCGTCGCCGCCGCCTCGCTGCCGCTGGCCCTGGGTGCTCCGTCGGCGTTCGCGGGCGACGACCTCACCGTCACCGCCGCCGGATCCACCGTGCGGGCCACCACCACCGCGTGCGGCACCGGAGGCGGCACCGCCTCCCTGATGGGCGCCGCCAACGCCAGCTTCGCCGGAGGGCGGCAGGTGGCGCTGACCAACGGCAGCGCCTCGTGGCAGAACGTCGGCGCCGGTTCCTACACCGTGCTCGTCACCTGCAAGGACGGCACATCCGCCGGGCCCCGTACCGTCACCGTCGGGTCCGCGCCCACGTCCTCGTCGACGACCGCGCCCGCACGCGGCGTCCGCGGTGGGATCGGCGGCGGCAGCGAGGACCGGGGCACGCTCACGCTCGTCGTCGGCGGGACGCTGGTGGCCGCGGCCGCGACCGGTGGCGTCTGGTACCTGCGCCGGCGAGGAACCGCCGGCCGCCCCTGACCCGGGTCCGGTGCCGCCCACCTTTCGCGGGGAAGGGTGGGCGGCAGCCGCACCCCACGCGCCCTTGCCCGCCCCACTGAACCGCCTTACCGTCCTCCCAGCCGACAGGGGAGGGCGCGTTCATGCCACGACCGCTCAGCGTTCAGCTCTACACCGTGCGCGATCAGCTCGTCGCCGACCGGGAGGGGACGCTGCGCCGCCTCGCCGGTGTGGGGTACGGCGCCGTGGAGGCGTACGACGTGCTCGGCGACCCGAAGGGCTTGCGGCGGATCGTCGATGACATCGGGCTCACCGTGTGCGCCGCGCACGCCGTCCGGCCCGAGGAGTGGGACCCGCGGGAGCCGACGCTCGGCCGGTGACCGGCGCGCAGGCCCCGTTCCCGCTACGGCTCCTGAAGTTCCTCGATCGCCCGCGTGAGCCACTGGGTCCAGAACGTCTCCAGGTCGATGCCTGCGCGCAGCACGAGGTGGCGCAGCCGGTCCTCGACGGCGTCCTTCCCCGGCGGGAAGTCGCGCCGTTCGATCTCCTCGTACTCGGCCAACTGGCGCCTGTGCAGGTCGAGATGGCGGCGCAGGTCCTCCTGGACGCCCGCCGTCCCGACGACCGCTGCGGCGCGCAGCCGCAGCAGGAGGGTGTCGCGCATGGGCTTCGGGTCCTGGCTCGCGGCCGTCCAGCGGGCCAGTTCGGCGCGGCCGGCGGGCAGCACCTCGTACTCCTTCTTCTGGCCGCGCGCGGCCCCCTGCCGCGGCAGCGCGCGGATGGCCCCGTCGCGCTCCAGCCTGCCGAGCTCCCGGTAGATCTGCTGGTGCGTGGCCGACCAGAAGTAGCCGATCGACTTGTCGAACCTGCGGGTCAGTTCGAGGCCCGACGACGGCTTCTCCAGGAGGGCGGTGAGGATCGCGTGCGGGAGTGACATGGGGCAATCCTAGGGACGGGGGCGGCGCGCGGACGTGGCCGCGCGGCCCGGAGGGGACCACGCGGCCACGTTCTCACAGCGCCGCGGCCAGCTCCGTGCCCTGCTTGATGGCGCGCTTGGCGTCCAGCTCGGCGGCAACGTCGGCGCCCCCGATGAGATGTGCGGCGACACCGGCCGCGACGAGCTCCTCGTGCAGGTCGCGGCGCGGTTCCTGCCCGGAGCAGAGCACCACCGTGTCGACGGGGATCACGGACGACTGGCCGTCCACGGTGATGTGCAGGCCCGCGTCGTCGATCAGGTCGTAGCTGGCGCCCGCGACCATCGCGACGCCGCGGTGGCGCAGCTCGGTGCGGTGGATCCAGCCGGTCGTCTTGCCGAGGTCCTTGCCGACCTTGGACGTCTTGCGCTGGAGCAGGTGGACGGTGCGCGGCGGCGTCGGCCGCTCGGGCTTGGTCAGACCGCCGCGCTCGCGGTAGTCCATGTCGACGCCCCACTGCCGGAAGTACGTCGCCGGGTCCAGGCTCGCCTTCTCGCCGCCGTCGGTGAGGAACTCGGCGACGTCGAAGCCGATGCCGCCCGCGCCGATGATCGCGACCCGCTCCCCCACCGGCGCTCCGTCGCGCAGCACGTCGAGGTAGCCGACGACGCTCGGGTGGTCGATGCCGGGGATCTCGGGGATGCGAGGCGTGACGCCGGCGGCGACGACCACCTCGTCGTACGCGGCCCGGACGAGGTCGTCGGCGGTGACGACGGTGTTCAGGCGGACGTCGACGCCGCGCAGCGCGAGCTGAGTGCGGAAGTAGCGCAGGGTCTCGTCGAACTCCTCCTTGCCCGGCACCTTGCGGGCGACGTTCAGCTGGCCGCCGATCTCGGGGGCCGCGTCGAAGAGGGTGACGTCATGGCCGCGCTCGGCCGCCGAGACGGCGAAGGCGAGCCCGGCGGGCCCGGCGCCGACGACGGCGAGGCGCTTCTTGGTGCGGGTGGGCGAGAGCACGAGTTCGGTCTCGTGGCAGGCGCGCGGGTTGACCAGGCAGGAGGTGATCTGCAGGTTGAAGGTGTGGTCCAGGCATGCCTGGTTGCAGCCGATGCACGTGTTGATGGCCTCGGACTGCTCGGCCTCGGCCTTGGCGACGAAGTCGGGGTCGGCGAGGAGCGGCCGGGCCAGGGAGACCATGTCGGCGGCGCCGTCGGCGAGCAACTGCTCGGCGATCTCGGGGGTGTTGATGCGGTTGGTGGTGACGAGCGGGACGGAGACCTCGCCCATGACCTTCTTCGTGACGAAGGTGTACGCGCCGCGCGGCACGGAGGTCGCGATGGTGGGGATGCGTGCCTCGTGCCAGCCGATTCCGGTGTTGATGATCGTGGCGCCCGCGGCCTCGATCTCCTTGGCCAGGTGGACGACCTCTTCGAGGGTCGAGCCGCCGGGGACGAGGTCCAGCATGGAGAGGCGGTAGATGATGATGAAGTCCGCGCCGACGCGCTCGCGTATGCGCCGGACGATCTCGACGGGGAAGCGGATGCGGTTCTCGTAGGCGCCACCCCAGCGGTCGGTGCGCTGATTGGTGGGGGCCGCGATGAACTCGTTGATCAAGTAGCCCTCGGAGCCCATGACTTCGACGCCGTCGTAGCCCGCGAGCCTGGCGAGCTCGGCGGCGCGCACGAAGTCCTCGACGGTCTGCTCGACCTCGTCGTCGGTGAGGGCGCGGGGCACGAAGGGGCTGATCGGCGCCTGGATCGCACTCGGCGCGACCAGCTTGTCGTGGTAGGCGTACCGGCCGAAGTGCAGGATCTGCATCGCGATCCTGCCGCCCTCGGCGTGCACCGCCGCCGTGACGGTCGCGTGTTCCGCCGCCTCCGCCTCGGTGGTCAGCTTGGCGCCGCCGTCCCAGGGGCGGCCCAGCTCGTTCGGGGCGATGCCGCCGGTGACGATGAGGCCGACGCCGCCGCGCGCACGGGTCGCGTAGAACTCCGCCATCCGCTCGAAGCCGTTGGGGGCCTCTTCGAGGCCGACGTGCATCGAGCCCATCAGGACCCGGTTGGGCAGGGTCGTGAAGCCCAGGTCGAGCGGGTTCAGCAGGTTCGGGTAACGGCTCATGCGGCCCCTCCGTACGCGGTGTCTACAGGACAGTTGTAGACCAGAGGCAAGCGCTTATGCAACTAGTTGCATAAAGGTGGTCGCGTGGACCTTCGCACACAGCGCGATGTCCGAATCCCGCCAGCCGCGCTCGCGCGCGCGACGCAGACTGGTCCCTGTCAGCACAGAGAACCGCAGGGAACGCGGCACGACCGAGGAGAAGTCCGATGACCGTCTACACGACGACCGACAGCCCGCTGGGCGAGCTGCTCCTGGTGGGCGAGGAGTCGGCCACCGCCAAGGGCGGCACCGCGCTGGCCTCCCTGTCGATGCCGGGCCAGAAGGGCGGCGCCGTCGTCCTGGACGGCTGGGTGCGCGACGACGAGGCGTTCGACGTGATCAGCACGCAGCTGCGCGCGTACTTCGCCGGGAACCTGACCCACTTCGACATCGAGTACGCCACCGGGGCGGGCACGGAATTCCAGCGCAGGGTCTGGGACGCCCTGGACACCGTCCCCTACGGGACCACGACCACGTACGGGCGGCTCGCCGAGCAGCTCGGCCTCTCCCGCGTGGCGGTCCGCGCCCTGGGCAGCGCCATCGGCCGCAATCCGCTGCTCGTCGTGCGCCCCTGCCACCGGGTGATCGGCGCCGACGGCTCCCTGACCGGGTACGCGGGCGGCCTGGAGAGCAAGCGGCGACTCCTCGACCTGGAGGCGGCATGACCACGGCCGCACGGACGCCCGGCGCGGCGGCCGACCCGGCGATCGCCGCCGCGGTCGACTCGGCGGACTGGCCGGCGCTCGCCGCCGAGCTCGACATGCACGGCTGCGCTCTCACACCGAGGCTGCTCGACCCGGCCGGGTGCCGCGACGTCGCCGCGCTCTACGACGACCCCACGCTGTTCCGCTCCACGGTCGACATGGCCAGGCACCGCTTCGGCTCCGGGCAGTACCGCTACTTCACCCACGACCTCCCCTCCCCCGTCGCCGCACTGCGCGCCGCGCTCTACCCGCACCTGCTCACCGTCGCCCGCGACTGGGCGGAGCGCCTTGGCCGCCCGGCGCCCTGGCCCGACTCCCTTAAGGAGTGGCTCGACCGGTGCCACGCGGCGGGCCAGACCAGGTCCGCCCAGATCCTCCTCCGCTACGAGGAGGGCGACTGGAACGCCCTGCACCGCGACCTGTTCGGCGACATGGTCTTCCCGCTTCAGGTCGTCATCGGCCTGGACGAACAGGGCACCGACTACACGGGCGGCGAGTTCCTCCTCGTCGAACAGCGGCCGCGGGCGCAGTCACGGGGCACCTCGACCGTCCTCCGACAGGGCCACGGCCTGATCTTCACCACCCGCGACCGCCCGGTCCGCTCCGCACGCGGCTGGTCGGCGGGACCGGTGCGGCACGGGGTGAGCACGGTGCGGTCGGGGCTGCGTAGGTCCCTGGGACTGGTCTTCCACGACGCGGCGTAGGCGCTGCTCCCCCTTCAGAAGGGACGGGTCCAGCTTCAGAAGGGCCGGGTCCAGCTTCAGAAGGGCCAGGTCCAGTCGGCGACCTCGGGGAGGTCGATGCCGTGTTCGCGGATCCAGGAGTGGTGGCGGGTGCGGGCGTCGGCCATGGCCTGGCGCACCGCTGTCGCGCGTACGGCGAGACCCGGGACGCGGTCGATGACATCCATGACGAGGCGGTAGCGGTCGAGGTCGTTGCGCACGACCATGTCGAACGGCGTGGTCGTGGTGCCCGCCTCCTTGTAGCCGCGCACGTGCAGGTGGGCGTGGCCGGTGCGGCGGTAGGCCAGGCGGTGGATGAGCCAGGGGTAGCCGTGGTAGGCGAAGATCACTGGTTTGTCGGGGGTGAAGAGGGCGTCGTATTCGGCGTCGGCCATGCCGTGCGGGTGTTCCTCGCGGGGCATCATGCGGGCGATGTCGACGACGTTGACGACGCGCACGGCGAGGTCGGGCAGGTGCTCGCGCAGCAGCGCCGCCGCGGCCAGGACCTCTTGGGTGGGCACGTCGCCCGCGCAGGCCAGGACCACGTCGGGTTCCCGCGCGCCGTGGTCGGTGCCGGCCCATTCCCAGACGCCTGCGCCGCGTGCGCAGTGGGCGCGGGCCTCATCGAGGGTGAGCCAGTCGAAGCAGGGCTGTTTGCCGGCGACGACGACGTTGACGTAGTCGCGGCTGTCCAGCACGTGTTCGGTCACCGACAGCAGGGTGTTGGCGTCCGGGGGGAGGTAGACGCGCACGACGTGCGGGCTCTTGTTGAGGACATGGTCGACGAAGCCGGGGTCCTGGTGGGAGAAGCCGTTGTGGTCCTGGCGCCACACGTGCGAGGTCAGGAGGTAGTTCAGGGAGGGCACGGGGGCTCGCCAGGGCAGTTCGCGGGAGGTCTTCAGCCATTTGATGTGCTGGTTGACCATGGAATCAATGATGTGAACGAACGCTTCGTAGCAGGAGAAGAGGCCGTGGCGGCCGGTGAGGGTGTAGCCCTCCAGCCAGCCCTGGCAGAGGTGTTCGGAGAGGATCTCCATGACCCGGCCGTCGCGGGCGAGGTGTTCGTCGGTGTCCAGGGTGCGGGCCTGCCAGGCCTTGCCGGTGGCTTCGTAGAGCGCGTCGAGCCGGTTGGAGGCGGTCTCGTCGGGGCCCACCACACGGAAGTCGCGGCGCTCCGCGGTGTCGGCCATGACCTGTTCGAGCAGAGCGGCGGCGATCCGGGTCGGCTCGTGCAGGGTCGTGCCCGGCTTGTCGACGGGCACGGCGAACCTCTCCAGCGGTGGCAGGGGCAGCGGCCGGGTGAGGCGCCCGCCGTTGGCGTGCGGGGTGGCACCGAGCCGACGGTCACCCTCCGGAAGGCAGGAGCGGACCTGTTGGGTGGGGCGGCCGTCCTCGTCGAAGAGTTCGCGCGGGCGGTAGGAGAGCAGCCACTCCTCCAGCTGCCGCAGGTGGTCGGGGTTGTCGCGGACTCCGGAGAGCGGGACCTGGTGGGCGCGCCAGGTGCCCTCGACGGGCTCGCCGTCCACGGTCTTCGGCCCGGTCCAGCCCTTGGGTGTGCGCAGCACGATCACCGGCCAGCGCGGGCGTTCCGGCACGCCGTCGCTGCGGGCGGCCCGCTGGATGGCGGCGATGCTGTCGAGTGCCTGGTCCATGGCCGTGGCCATCGCCTGGTGGACGGTGAGGGGGGCGTCGCCGCTCACGTGGACGGGCTCGTGGCCGTAGCCGCGCAGCAGCGCGTCGAGTTCGTCCTCGGGCAGCCGGGCGAGGACGGTGGGGTTGGCGATCTTGTAGCCGTTGAGGTGGAGGATCGGCAGGACGGCGCCGTCGTGGACGGGGTCGAGGAACTTGTTGGCGTGCCAGGAGCCGGCCAGCGGTCCGGTCTCCGCCTCCCCGTCCCCGATCACACAGGCGACCAGCAGGTCCGGGTTGTCGAGCGCGGCACCATAGGCGTGGGCCAGGGAGTAGCCCAGCTCGCCGCCCTCATGGATCGAGCCGGGCGTCTCGGGCGCCACGTGGCTCGGCACGCCACCGGGGAAGGAGAACTGGCGGAACAGTTTCGCCATGCCCGCCCCGTCCCGCGTGATGTCGGGGTAGACCTCGCTGTAGGAGCCCTCCAGCCAGGAATTGGCCAGCACGGCCGGGCCCCCGTGCCCGGGACCCCAGATGCACAGCGTGTCCAGGTCGCGTTCCTTGATGACACGGTTGAGGTGGGTGTGGACGAGGTTGAGGCCGGGAGAGGTGCCCCAGTGCCCGAGCAGGCGCGGCTTGATGTGCTCGGGCCGCAACGGCTCCCTCAGCAGCGGGTTGCTCATCAGGTAGATCTGACCGGCGGCCAGATAGTTCGCCGCCCGCCAATGGGCGTCGAGTGCCGCCAGGTGGTCCTTTGCCAGGGGTGCCACGGAGTTCTCTCCTCGCAGTGTCGGGGCGTACGACCGTTTCGGGTACGGCGCGCTGCTGCTCGGGTTCCACGCGAGCGGCGGGTCAGTCGTACGGGACGCGGCCTGCGCTTCGTCACACGTCAGCGTCGGCGTCGGCCGTGCGGAACGGCTGATGCCGCATCCAGCACATCAGCCGTGCGGGAGGCCCGCCACCGGGCACGCCGGAGCGGGGCGGTACGGCGGGACGGCGCCGGGCGGCACAGCGGACCGGCGCCGGGCGGCGTCAGTGGCCGCTCTTGACCGCCCGCAACAGGACGAACTTGGGGTCGCTCGCCACGACCTCGGCGTTGCCGAAGAGCTTGCGGAGCTTCACGTGGTAGCCGAGGTGGCGGTTGCCGATGACCCACAGCTCGCCGCCGGGGCGCAGCGCGGCGCGGGCTCCGGTGAACATGCGGCGGGCGGTCGCGCCGGTCGTGGCCTGGTGGCTGTGGAAGGGCGGGTTGTTCAGGACGAGGTCCACCGTCCCCGGCGCCACGGCCGCGAGGGCGTCGCCCGCCACGAAGTGCGCCTTGGCACCGTCGGCGGCGTTGGCCCGGAAGGTGGCCTCGGCGGAGGCGACGGCCTGGAACGACTCGTCGATGAAGGTGACCGTGGCGTCGGGGTCCGCGACGGATGCGGCGGTGCCGAGCACGCCGTTGCCGCAGCCGAGGTCGACGACGTGGGCGCCGCCGCGGGCGCGGGGCAGGTGCTTGAGGAAGAAGCGGGTGCCGATGTCGAGCCGGTCGGCGCAGAAGATGCCCGCGTGGTTGACGGCGGTGAGGCCGGCGCCGGCGCCGGAGTCGGCGGGCAGCACGTAGCGGCCGGGCCAGGGGTTGGCTTCCGGCGTGCGCTCCGGGTCCGGGGTGCTGAAGATCAGCCGCGCCTTCTGCCGGGCCAGTGAGGTTCTGGTCGGCCCGATGATCCGCTCGAAGAGCTCAAGGGTCGACGTATGGATCTCGGTCACCATGCCCGTACCGACGACGACGGTGCCCTCGTGCACGACGGGCGCGAGCCGGTGCAGCTGGTCCTCCAGGAGCGCGAGGCTCTTCGGTACGCGGACCAGGAGTACGTCGACGCGTGCGGGCGGTGCGTCCCTGGTCGTCAGGAGCCGCGCCGAGTCCGGCGCGTGGCCGGCCCGCGCGAGGTTGGCCCGGGTGGCCTGCTGGGCGAGGAAGGAGTCGGTGATCTGCACGGGCACGCGCGCGTGCCCGGCGAGTGCGGTGGTCAGGGCGCCCCATCGGTCCCCGACGACGACCACGGTTTCGGGCTCCGGTCCGCAGAGGTCGACGGTCGCGGCGCCCTCCTCCCCCGCCAGGTGCCGCAGCAGGTAGGCGTCCGCCGCCGACCAGGCGCGCAGCTGCTCGCGGGGGTCCTCCGGGTAGCGGGTGAGGTCGTACGCGCCCCATGACGTGCTCAAACGGTTCATCGTGCTCTCAGGCTAACGGAGAGTCCTTTGTGTCACGATCGGCACAGACCCGCGGCCGGGGCGCCACTACGGTCGACGTCATGATCGTATGGCTCAACGGAACCCATGGCGCGGGCAAGACGACGACCGCCGCACTGGTGCAGCAACTCCTGCCGGACTCACGGGTGTTCGATGCCGAGAAGGTCGGCGAGACGCTGATGGACATCAGACCGGGGCTGCCCTGGACGGGCAACTTCCAGCACTGGCCGCCGTGGCGGCCGCTCGTCGTCGAGACCGCCCGCCAGGTGCTCGACTACACCGGCGGCACCCTGGTGATGCCGATGACCGTCCTGGTCGAGCAGTACTGGCGCGAGATCAGCTCGGGTCTCGCCCAACACGGGATCCCCGTACTCCACTTCGTCCTCCACGCCGACCAGGACGCCCTCCGCGCGCGCATCGACGGCGACACCGCGCTCGGCCCTTCGTCGTTCCGCCACGCCCACGTCGAGCCCTACGCCGAGGCGGCCCGCACCTGGCTGCACGCCGAGGCCGAAGTCGTCGACACGACGCACCTCACCCCCGCCGAGGCCGCCCTGCGCATCGCGGAAACCGTCAAGAGCCAAGAGCTGAATCCGGCGGTTCGAGGACCGGGGTGACGTCCGCGTCGTAGGGCGACGGGGGGAATTCCCGGACCGGCGGGTCGGCGTCCTCGCTCACCGCTGCGGAGCCGGCTCGAACCAGGTGGCGCCGTCCGCCATCGCCTGCTTGATCCGGAACAGCGAGAACTCGTGCAGCCGGGGCAGCGCGTCCACGTCGAACCACGCCACTTCCAGCGACTCGTCGTCGTTCACCCGGGCCTCGCCGCCGACGGCACGGCAGCGCAGGGTGATGTCCATGTACTGGCAGATGTCGCCGTTGTCGTAGGTGACCGGCTCCAGCGCCTGCACCAGGACCACCCGCTCGGGCACGCAGTGCACGGCCGTCTCCTCGTACACCTCGCGCACCGCGCACTCCGCGGGCTGCTCACCCGGCTCCGGGATGCCGCCGATCACGGACCACCTGCCGTTGTCGGAGCGCCGCCCGAGCAGCACTCTTCCCTCGTCGTCGAAGACGATGGCGGTGACTCCGGGGAGCCAGAGCAGTTGCTGGCCCGCGGCGGCCCGGATCGTATGGATGAAGTCGGGAGTAGCCATGCTCCGACCCTAACGGCGCCGCGTCATTGCCCCTGCCCGGACCAAGGATTACGGCTGCGCGGTGCGCCGGATCCGCACCGCCGACGTCACGGCCCAGCCGAGTCCGCCCGCGGCGATCAGCACCAGAACGCCCTCGGGCAGGACGCCCAGCCGGGTGGCCGGGGTCCGTGACGAGCGCAGCGGCACCTCCTCGACGAGCGAGTCGGCGGTGTACCACGTCGTCTTCGCCCTGACCTTGCCGTCCGGCATGATCACGGCGCTGACTCCGCTGGTCACCGGCACCGCGACGGCGCGGCTGTGCTCGACCGCGCGGATCCGGGACATCGCGAGCTGCTGGTAGGTCATCTCGCTGCGGTCGAAGGTGGCGTTGTTGCTGGGCACCGAGATGATCTGCGCGCCGTGGGTGACGGTGTCGCGCACGGCCCAGTCGAAGGCGGCCTCGTAACACGTCGCGATGCCCACCCGGGTTCCCGCCATGGTGAAGACGCCGGGCTCGGCGCCGCGGCTGAAGTCCTGGCGCACCTTGTCGACGTCGCTGCTGAACGAGCTGATGAGGGAGCGCAGCGGGATGTACTCGCCGAAGGGCTGGATCTGCCGCTTGTCGTACGTGTCCGTGGGGCCCTTCCTCGGGTCCCAGAGGATCTGCTCGTTGTAGAGCTTGCCGTCCTCCTTCTCGACGACGCCGCCGATGGAGACCGGCACTCCGATCGCCGCCACCGCGCGCTCGATCGCGCGGCGCGCCTCGGGGTCGGTGAACGGGTCGACGTCGGAGGAGTTCTCCGGCCACAGGACCAGGTCCGGGTGCTTGGCCTTGCCCGCCTTCACTTCGGCGGCAAGGCGTTCGGTCTCGCGTACGTGGTGGTCGAGTACGGCGCGGCGCTGCGCGTTGAAGTCGAGTCCCGCGCGCGGGACGTTGCCCTGGATCGCTGCGATGGTCGCGGTGCCGTCCTCGGCCTTGTCGCTGACGCACGCGAGCGCGGCGAACGCGCCGCCCACCGGGACGAGCACGCTGAGCGCCGCCGCGGCGGCCGCCCCGCGGCGCACGGTGCGGGCGCCGCGCGCGTCGCGGATGCGGCGGACCTGGCGGAAGGTCTCGTAGAGGCCGAAGCCGCAGAGGACGACGGCGAAACCGAGCACGGGAGTGCCGCCGAGCGCGGCGAGCGGCAGGAAGACGCCGTCCGCCTGACCGAAGGCGACCTTGCCCCAGGGGAAGCCGTTGAACGGCACGCGCGCGCGTGCCGCCTCGCCCGCGACCCACAGGGCCGCCGCCCAGAGCGGATACCCGGGCAGCCGTGAGACGGCCGCGATGCCCGCGCCGACCAGGGCGACGAAGACCGCCTCCACGGCGGCGAGCGCGAGCCACGGGCCGGGGCCGACCTCGACGCCGGTCCATACGAGGAGCGGGAGCAGGAAGCCGAGGCCGAAGAGGTAGCCGAGGCCGAGGCCCGCCTTCCAGGTACGGCCGTGCAGACACCAGGCGAGGAGCCCGAAGGCGGGGAGCGCCAGCCACCACAGGGTGCGGGGCGGGAAGCTGACGTAGAGCAGCACTCCGGAGAGGGCCGCCACGGCGGCGGGCACGAGCCGTCGCAGGGCGCGTGCGGCGCGGGCGGCCTGCGGGGGCTGGGGATCGAGCTGATCCGGCTCTACGGGGGCGGTGGTGGCGGTCACCCGGGGAGTGTACGGCGCCTCAGCCGGGCGCCGACAGGTCGGTCGGCCCAGGCGGCGAGGGGTGCTCGCGACCGCGTTCGCGGAATCGTTTCCGCACGACTGGCCCCACAGCGGGGCGCCAGCCGTTAGCGTGTGGCCGGGCCCCCGTGGCCCGGCCGGTCCACGCCATCGTGGGGCGGTCCGTGCCGGTGGGGTCCGGCATACACCGGGGGGCGACGGGGTGGGGTCGACGGGGACGGCTGTGCCGGCGGGTCCGGCAGCGGCGCGGGAACGGCGGAGCGCGTCCGACGCGACGGGTGGCGCGCTGCTCGGCGCGTGCGCCGCCTGGGCGCTGATCACCGCGGGTGTGCACGGCGGCAGCCCCGAGGGTCTGCTCCTCGCGGTCCTCGCCGTGGCGGCGGGCTACTCCGGCGGACGGATCTGCGGGGCGCTGCTTCCCGTCGCCGCGCCATGTGCGGGGGCGCTCGCGGGGCTCGGGCTCGCGGTGGCCGCGCCGCACTCCGCGGCGGACCCCTCTTCTTCGGGCCACGCCGGTGCCACGGCCGCCCTGCTGATCCTTGCGGCGGGTGCGGCCTGCTGCGCGGCGTGGGCGGCCCGGACTCCCGCGGCCCGCCGCGCGCTACGGCTGCTCGCCGCCGGGGTCGCGGTCGCCGCGGCGGTGCTCGGCTCACCGGTCGGGTGCGCGGGCGCCGCCCTGGTGCTGCTCTGCTCGCTCGCGGCGGCCCGGATGCGCGGCAGGACGCTGGGCCTCGCCGGGCTCGCGGTCGTGGCGGTGCTGGTCACCGGTGTCTGCGTCGCGGTGGCCGACGACGCGCTGCCGGGCGGGCTCGCGGTTCCCGTGGAGGGCGGGCTCGGCCGCCACCGTGTGCTGCTGTGGCAGGACGCGCTGGGTCTCGCGGAGCGGGACCCCGCCATGGGCGTGGGTCCTGGGCGGTTCGGCGAGGTGAGGCCGGTGGTCGCCGAGGACCTGCCGACGGACGGGAAGCCGCATTCGGCGCCGTTGCAGCAGGCGTCGGAGCAGGGTCTTGTCGGGGCGGCGCTGCTGGCCGCGGTGTTCTGCTGGCTGCTGTTCGCCCTGTGGCGTTCGCCCGGCACCACCCAGGTCGTGCTGTCGGCGGGCACGGCCCTGACGGCGCTGACCGCCGTGGCGGCGGCGGGCAACGCCCTGAGCGTGACGACGGTGACGACGGGTGCGGGGCTCCTCGCCGGGATCGCCACGGCGCGGCCGCTGGGCGACGGCGTACGGGACGGCCCGGACCGTCCGGTCAGGGCCCGCTGTCCTTGAGGCCGAGGCGGGCCCGGATGACGCGCACCGCCGCCTCGGCGTTGTCCACCGTCACCGTGAACTTGTGGCCGTCGCCCAGGCTGAGCACCATCCCCTCGCCGCGCCGGACCACGACGGCGGTGCCCTTCTCGGGCCGCCAGCGGTAGCCCCAGCCGCCCCACTGCCGGGGCGTGACGGCGGGCGCGAAGTCGGCGCCGACGACGTGGGAGAGCGGGATGAGGCGGCGCGGCAGTCCCAGATGGCCGCAGCGCACCTCGAGGTAGTCCTCGTCGACCTTCACCGCCACGTGCACGAAGGCGAGCGTCCCGAAGAGCATCAGGAGCCCGACGGTGATACAGCCCACCACGGACATGACCAGCGGGGCGATGCCGGAGGTCCACATGGAGTCCACGGCGAGCTCGACGCCGAGCGCCACACAGGCGGCGCCGGCGCAGGCCAGGAGCCACTGGGCGCGGTTGGTCGCGCGTCCGGTCCAGACTTCGAGCGGGCTGTCGGAAGCGGCCCGCTCGCCCGGGGCTTGGTCCCTCATGCTTCGAGACTACTCAGAATCCCCCACGAAGCCACCCGATCACTCACGGTCATCACTGGCGCGGAGCAGAGCCCGGCAGAGGACGGGCCGGACGCCGAAGCCGGGTCTCAGAGCGCCGGGCTGACCGCCGCGAGCATGCGCCCCTCCGCGTACGCGAGCGCCGACGGCGGCAACTGCCCCTCGCGGCCACTGAGCAGAACGGTGAGACCGGGCGGCGCGGCCGTGGCGTTCGTGCCGGCGAGCGCTCCGGTCCTGCGCAGCGCCTGGGCGGCCACCGCGCCGGCCGAGCCGTGCAGGACCAGGGGCGGCAGACCGGGCTGCTGGACGGCGGCGCGGATGCGCTCGGCGACCAGCTCGTAATGGGTGCAGCCCAGGACGACGGCCCTTACATCGGGCGGTGTGAGGGCCGCGGCGGCGGCGATCGTCTCGTCGATGGCCTTCTCGTCCGCGTACTCCACGGCGTCGGCGAGGCCGGGGCAGGGCACCTCGGTGACATCGACGCCACCGGCGAAGTCGTCGATGAGCCCTCGCTGGTACGGGCTGCCGGTGGTGGCGGGGGTGGCCCAGATGGCCACGGGGCCGCCGCCCGCGGCCGCGGGCTTGATCGCCGGTACGGTCCCGATGACCGGGATCCCGGGCTCCAGGTGGGCCCGCAGCGTGGGCAGCGCGTGCACGGAAGCGGTGTTGCAGGCGACGATCAGCGCGTCGGGGCGGTGCGCGGCGGCGGCCTCGGCCACGGCGAGGGCGCGCCCCGTGAGGTCCTTCGGAGTACGCGGTCCCCAGGGCATCCCGTCCGGGTCCGAGGAGAGTACGAGATCGACGTCGGGCCGCAGGCGACGTACCGCGGCCGCCGCGGCGATCAGTCCGATACCGGAGTCCATGAGCGCGATCTTCACCCGGTCACCATAGTCGATGGGCCCCACAGGCACCGTCCCGTGGGGCAGACTTCGGGGGATGAGCGCCGTTGCGTGGACCGCCACCGGATCACTTGCCGCGTGGCTGTGGCTGTTGTTGGGGCAGGGCTTCTTCTGGCGTACGGATGTCCGTCTGCCACCGCGCAGGGACCCGGCCCCCTGGCCGTCGGTCTGTGTCGTCGTCCCCGCCCGCGACGAGGCGGCCGTACTCCCCCGGAGTCTGCCCTCGCTGCTCGCGCAGGACTATCCGGGGCGGGCCGAGGTCTTCCTCGTCGACGACGGCAGTTCGGACGGTACGGGCGAGCTGGCCCGCGCGCTGGCCGAGCGCCACGGCGGCCTGCCCCTGACCGTCGGCTCCCCCGGCGAGCCGCCCACGGGGTGGACGGGCAAGCTCTGGGCAATGCGCCACGGAATCGGCCTCGCCCGCGCACGGAAGCCCGAATACCTGCTGCTCACCGACGCGGACATCGCCCACGAGCCGGACAGCCTGCGCCAGTTGGTGGCGGCGGCGCACGGCGGCGGCTTCGACCTCGTCTCCCTCATGGCCCGGCTGCGGGTGGCGAGCGTGTGGGAGCGCCTGGTGGTCCCGGCGTTCGTCTACTTCTTCGCGCAGCTCTACCCCTTCCGCCGCATCGGCAGGAGGGGTTCGCGGACGGCCGCGGCGGCCGGCGGCTGCGTCCTGCTGCGTACGGATGCGGCCGAGCGCGCCCGGATCCCAGACGCCATCCGGCAGGCCGTGATCGACGACGTGGCGCTGGCGCGGGCGGTGAAGCGCTCCGGCGGCCACATCTGGCTCGGGCTCGCCGAACGTGTCGACAGCGTGCGCCCGTATCCGCGCCTGGGTGACCTGTGGCGGATGGTGTCGCGCAGCGCGTACGCGCAACTGCGGCACCATCCGCTGCTGCTGACCGGCACGGTCGGCGGCCTGGCTCTGGTGTATCTCGCCCCGCCCGTGACGCTGTTCGCCGGTCTCGCGACGGGGAGCCGCGCGGCGGCGGTGGCCGGCGGCCTCGCCTGGCTGGTGATGACCGCGACGTACCTGCCGATGCTGCGCTACTACCGTCAGCCGCTCTGGCTCGCGCCCCTGCTGCCCGGCACCGCGTTCCTGTACCTCCTGATGACCGTGGACTCGGCGGTGCAGCACTACAGGGGGCGCGGTGCGGCGTGGAAGGGGCGTACGTACGCCCGTCCCGACGCCGCCGCCCCCGAACCCCCGTCCTCGCCCTCGCCCTCGCCCTCGCCCGAGCAGCCCTGACGGGTCACTTCCTGCCGGGCGTCCAGTTCATGCCCCATCCGTAGACGTGGTCGATGGTGCGCTGCGGGCTCACTCCGCGGTCCGGTACCAGGTAGCGGGCCTCGCGCTGGACGACGAGGTCGCCGCCGTTGTTGGTGAGCAGAGCCAGCGCGCACACGGTCGAGGGGACCGTGCACTCGTCGAGGGAGAAGTCGACCGGGGCGCCGTGCTGGGGCTGGAGGGTGACCGTGGCGTTGAGGTCGGCGAAGCTGCGCGCGCCTTCGTAGATGGTCACGAAGATGACGATGCGCCGGAAGTCCTTGATGTGGTCGAGGTTGATGGTGAGGTTCTCGCCGGTGGCGACGGCGCCGGTGCGGTCGTCGCCGTCGAGCAGGATGTACGGCGGCTGGTGCAGCGCTCCGAAGGCGTTGCCGAGCGCCTGGACTACTCCCTTGCGGCCGTCGGCGAGTTCGTAGAGGGCGCAGAGGTCGAGGTCGAGGTCGGCGTGCATGGCGACGGCTCTGCCGAGTTTGGCGCCCCACCCCTTGAACTGCTTGCGCACCTCCCAGTTGAGATTGACGCGCATGCCACCCGAGGTGCCGCCCTGCTTGGTCAGGGAGACGGAAGGGGCGTCCTTCGTCAGCGTGACTTTGGTCAGGCGCACGGGGGCGGGGGCGGGTGGCGCTGCGGCGGGCGGGGGCGGGGCCTGGACTGCCGGGGGCACGGGGGGTGCCGGGGGCGCTGGGGCCGGAGGGGCCACTGGGGCCGGAGGGGAGACCGGAGCCGGAGCGACCGGGGTGCCCTGGGCGGGCGTCGGCTGCTGCGGCTCGTCCACCGAGATGCCGTAGTCCGTCGCGAGGCCTTCGAGGCCGCTGCCGTACCCCTGTCCGACGGCGCGGAACTTCCACGCGCCCTGGCGCCGGTAGAGCTCGCCGAGGACGAAGGCGGTCTCCACGGTGGCATCCGAGCTGTCGTAGCGGGCGAGTTCGGCGCCGCTGGACACGTCGAGGACGCGAATGTACAGACTGGGCACCTGCCCGAAGGTGCCGCCGTCGGCCGACGCCGCGAGCACCACGGTCTCGATCTCCGGTTCCACACGCGCGAGGTCGACCGCAAGGACATCGCTCACACCGGTGCCGGAGCGCTGCTTGCCCTCGTGCCGCACCGCTCCCGAGGAATGAGCCGGCTGGTTGTAGAAGACGAAGTCCGCGTCCGAGCGCACCTTCCCCGACGAGGAGAGAAGCAGCGCGGACGCGTCGGCGTCCGGTACGCCGACTCCGGCGCCCCACCCCAGTTCGATCCGTACCGCGGGTGCCGGTACGGGAACATTCGATCCTTTAGACATTGACATGTCCGCCCCCATCACAAGTAGCCGCGTCCGGCGGGGCCGCCGTTTCCGTTCATGACCAACCTATTACCCGGCGGCCTGCGGCCGGGTCCACGACCACCACGGGCCATGTCCCACGCGCCCGACTACCCGAGGCCACCATCGCTCTGGAGCAGTTGGCCGTTGATCCACCCTCCCGCTGCCGAGCACAGGAACGAGACGAGGTTCGCGCAGTCCTGCGGCACGCCGAGGCGCCCCAGAGGCGTGCTGCGGACCATCTCCGCCTTCTGCTCCTCAGTCATCCACCCGGTGTCGGTCGGTCCGGGATTGACCGAGTTGCAGGTCACTCCCAGATGGGCGAGTTCACGGGTGGCGGCCGACGTGATCCGGTCCATCGCTCCCTTGCTCGCCCCATAAGGGAGGTTGCCCGCGGTGTGGTCGCTGGTCAGGCTGACGATGCGGCCGCTGCCGTGCTGCCCGCGAAACCGCAGCCCGTACTCCCGGATCAGCAGCCAGGTCGCCCGCGCGTTGACCGCGAAGTGCCGGTCGAAGCTCTCCACCGTGGTGTCCAGCAGGCCGGAGTTGACCGACTCGCAATGGCAGAGCACCAGCGCGGTGACGTTCCCCAACTCACGCTCGATGCCGTCGAAGAGCCGAGCGGGCACGGCCGGGTCGCTCAGATCTGCCTCGACCGCGAGTGTTCTGGCCCCGTCGGACGCCACCTTCTTCCGCAACGCTTCGGCCGCGCCGGGCTCCGTCCCCCACTGCATGCGCGCGTCGTACGGAGTCCAGTAAGTGAAGGCCACGTCCCACCCGCCCCGAGCGAGATCCAGCACCACCGACGCCCCGATCCCTGCCGAACGCCCCACCCCCGTGACCAAGGCAAGCGGACGCCCCGCCTCTCCCCCGCCCCGCCGACTCCCCACGAGCGCCTCACCAGTCATGAGTCTCATCCTGACGAGCCACCCATCACCTGGCACCCGATTTTCCCGGGCCCCCGCCAGGTTCCGCACCGCCGCGCGCGACGGCGGTTGGTGTGGATCAGCCACTCACTGACGCAACGACTTCGAGGATGAGGTGCCCCAGGCCGCAGGGAGCGAACCGCTCCGGCTCTCGGCGGATCCGGGCTAGATGGCCCAAGTCCACATCACGGGCCCAGTCATGCGTGGTGTTGATCCAGTCAGCTCTTGATCCATCCATTCCGCGAGTATCCGGTCTCTCGTTCCGCTCAGGGCGGCTCCCCTGGGCGGGAGGCCGGAAACCCGGCCCTTCTTCCTGCGGTTCGCGCGGAACGCAATTGCTCGGTCAGGTCTCTCACTAGCCGTACGGCTGTACCCCCTCTGAGAGGAGTTGTTCTGCATGATGCGTCGCGTTCGTGTCCTGCTGCTGACCGCCCTGGCGCTGGTCGCGGCCTCGGTGGTGTCGTCCGCTCCGGCCTCCGCCGTCATCGGCGGGTCCAAGAGCACCTACGGCCCGTGGGCCGTCCGCATGCTCGTCGACGGCAAACCGGCCTGCACCGGGACGGCGGTCGCCCGCCAGTGGATCCTCACCGCCTCGCACTGCTTCTACGAGCAGGCGCAGCCGGTCGCCGACAAGCGGATCTCCTTCCGCGTGGGCAATCTCGACATGCGCAGGGGCACCAAGGTCCGCCCCATCCCCCACAAGCGCGTCGGCAGCGCGCACTCCGACATGATGCTCGTCAAGGTCCCGCCGATGAACGTCCGCACGGCGCGCCTGTCCACGGTCGGCGTCCGCGTCGGCCAGGCCGTGCGTCAGTACGGGTGGGGCGCTACCTGCACGACGGACGAGAGCGCCTGCCAGTCGCCCGTCCTCAAGCAGTCGGACCTGAAGGTCGTACGGCCGGACGACCCCCGCTGCGCGAACCACACCATTCCGGGCGGCCCCGACTTCTGCATGAAGAAGGTGAAGGGGATTCCCGCCGGGGGTGACTCCGGCGGCCCGGTGATGACCGTCGGCCCGCGCGGCACCGAAACCCTCATCGGCGTCTTCAACGGCTCCGACCGCGAGAAGAGCGCCGAGGCCGGAGAGGTCTCCCAGCAGCTCTCCTGGATCCGCTCCGTCATCCGGCGATAGCGCCGACGCGCGGCTGAGGCAGGCACTCCGGTGGACCCTGGGCGAGCGTGGACCTTCCGCCTCAAGTGCCCCGGCGTGAGCCTCAGTCGCCACAGGCGACCGGCTCAGGACCGGCGTCGGTCGCGTCGGTCGCGTCGGTCGCGTCGAGCACAGCGTCACCGTTCGCCCTCGCCCACTCGGTCAACATGTGGATCGGGTCGATCAACGTCGCCCCGAGCGGGGTGAGCTCGTACTCGACACGGGGCGGCGCCTCGGCGTAGGCGTGGCGGCGGACGAGTCCGTGCGCCTGGAGCCGTCGGAGCGTCTGGGTGAGCATCTTGCGGGAGATGCCGCCGATCAACTCGATCAACTCGCCATGGCGCACCGGGCCCTTGCTCAGGCCGTAGAGCACGACCACCGTCCACTTGTCGGCGATCAGCTCGACCGCCAGACGCGCCGGGCAGTCGGCGAGAAAGGGATCACCGGGGCCGAAACCGCTCATGGGGCCCAAGCTACCTGCGCCGAAGGCACTTGCTGGTTCCTGTCGGAAACCTAGCGTTGGTTCTCCTCTTCCCTACCTACCAGGAGAGCCATGCGAGCCATCACCCAGCAGACGTTCGGCGGCCCCGAGGTGCTCACCATCGTGGACGCGCCGGAGCCCCGGCCCCTGCCGACCGAGGTCCTCGTCCGCGTCAGGGCGATCGGGCTCAACCCGCTGGAGGCGCGCCTGCGCGCCGGAGAGTTCCCGCTGATCGGCCGACCGCCGTTCGTCCTCGGCTGGGACATCAGCGGCGTGGTCGTGGGGACGCCGCAGACGTGGCGGTTCAGGCCCGGCGACGAGGTGTTCGGGATGCCGCTGTTCCCACGGGCCGCGAACGCGTACGCCGAGGTCGTGGCGTCTCCCGCCTTGCACCTGGCGCGAAAGCCGGCGGCGCTCTCGCACGTCGAGGCGTCGGCGCTGCCGATCGTCGGGCTGACGGCGTGGCAGGGCCTCGTCGACCTCGCCGGCGTGAAGGAGGGCGACCGCGTCCTGGTCCACGGCGGTGGCGGCGGGGTCGGTCACGTCGCGGTCCAGATCGCGAAAGCGCTCGGCGCGCACGTGATCACGACCGTCGGCCGGAGCAAGCGGGAGTTCGTCGAGGGGCTCGGCGCCGACGAGGTGATCGACTACACGGCGGTCGACTTCACCGAGAAGATCCGCGACATCGACGTCGTGCTCGACACGATCGGCGGCGACACCGTCGAGCGCTCGCTCGACGTGCTCCGCCCGGGCGGCCACCTCGTGACGGCGGTCGCCGAGCAGGACGCGAGGCTCGCCGCCAGGTACGAGGCGGCCGGCGTGCACTTCAGCGGCATAGCGGTCGACCCCGATCCGCTCGCCCTGCGAGCTCTCGTCGAACTCGTCGAACACGGCAGGCTCCGGGTGCATGTACAGCGGACGTTCCCTTTCGAACGCGTCGCCGACGCACACCGACTGCTCGACGAAGGCCACCTCTTGGGCAAGCTCGTCCTCACCGTCTGATGCCGTCTGATGCCGTTCGGCGCGGGCCGGCGCCTCCGACAAAGCCTTTGCGCGGGCCGCCGCCCGAATGATGAGGTGGAGCGGTGACGGACCATGAGGTGGAGGCGACGGTACGACCGCGGACGCTGGCTTGGGTGAAGCGGCATCTGGATGACGGTGAACGGGTCGTCGAGGCCGTGGCGCTGCACGGCGGCATCACGGCCGACATGCGAAGGCTCACCATCCGCACGCGGAGCGGAGGCACCCGGGGCCTGGTTCTGCGAAACTTCGTCGACCCGTACTACGTGCGGCAGGCCGTGGACTTGCTGGGCCGCGAGAGCGACGCCCTGCGACTGCTCACGGCGACCGGTGTCCCGGCACCCGAGCTGGTCGCGGTCGATCCGGCCGCAGCGCACTGCGAGTACCCGTCGCTCCTGATGACCCACCTGGAGGGCCGGCCGGCCCTCCACGACGAGGGGTTGGAGACACGTGTTCCGCTGCTGGCACGTCA
Source organism: Streptomyces sp. NPDC058284 (assembly GCF_042881135.1). Classification (NCBI taxonomy): domain Bacteria; kingdom Bacillati; phylum Actinomycetota; class Actinomycetes; order Kitasatosporales; family Streptomycetaceae; genus Streptomyces; species Streptomyces sp. NPDC058284. The sequence continues at coordinate 51,488 of NZ_JBHVYE010000029.1, read as the reverse complement.
GCTCGTGGCGATTCACGCGGTACGCCCCGGCCGGCCGCCCCGGAAGTACGTGGCGCTGACGACCGCCGAGAGCGTCGTAGTGCCGAAGGGCGCCGACGCGACGGTATGGGCCGCGGCGATCGACGTGATCCGCAAGCCTGCGCCGCCCCATGAAGAGCGCTTCCTGCACCGGGACTTCCAGCCCGGGAACGTGCTGTTCGACGAGGCGCCCGCGCAGTCGGCCGGTGCCCTGATCACCGGCGTCGTCGACTGGGCGGCGACCTCCAGCGGCCCGGCGGATCTCGACGTGGCGCACTGCTCGGCCAGTCTCGCGCTGCTGCACGGCCCGGCGTGGGGGCTGCGGTTCACCGAGGCGTACGAGGAGGCCGGCGGGGTGCTGGCCGCCGCCGCGAGCGAGCGGCTGTACTGGCAGGTGCGGGACGCGCTGGCGAGCTCGGAGGAGGTGCGGGAATTGGCCGAGCTGTGGCGGGAGGCAGGAAGGGCGGAGCTGACGACGCGCGTCGTGGAGGAACGGCTGGACGCCTACGTCACCGCCCTGATGGACGCACAGAGCTGAGCGCACCCCCGAAGCGAAGGGGCGGCCCCTTTCCGCCACCGGTCCCCGCGAACTGTGCCGAAGCCCGTGCCGGTGCCACTCCGATGCCGACGCCACTGCGGACTCTCCCGCCTCAGGCGGTGGACGCCGCCGATACCCCCACCGCACCGGTATGTCGACCTGTCAATCGGGCAAAATTGGCGCAAAAAGGATGACCCCAAGATTGGGACTCCCCAACCAGCACATCAAGGGCTTAACTTATGGAGCATGACCTCCCCCCGCTCCACCTATGGCGGCGGTTACTACTCCGCGCCGTCCTTCCCGGACACCCCTATCTACGACTCCCTCGTCGCCGAGCGGGGCACTCCGCAGATCGCCCCGATCCGGGTTCCCTCCGCGTACGACTCGGGCAGTCACCTGCCCGCGCTTCCGGCCGCGCTGCCCGCCCTGCCGGCCGCGCCGTCCCACCCCAACCCCGCGTACGGCTACGCGCAGGCCCAGCAGCCCGCACCGCTGCAGCAGGCGCCGTCGCAGTACATCCCACAACAGGCCGGTGGCCCGCGCGGCTACCCGGGCGCCCAGCCCCAGCGTCCCGCCCAGGGCACGGGGTACGAGGCGATGCGCCCCGCGGCCCCTCGTCCCGCCCCGGCGACGTACGAGGATCCGTACAACCGCCCCTACCGCGGGTACTGACCGCGCGCGGCCATCCCTGTCAGTGACCGCCGACAGGATGGCCGCATGCCGCGTCCGGGCCTCGTCTTCGACACGGGCCCCGGCTCCCTCATCACTTCGGGCGGAACCTGCGGCTCGAATCCACCGGAATCATCCGCATCGGTGACCCTCTGCCGGTCCTCGAATGATCCGGGCCCGGACGGGGAACGGGATGATGACGGGGAACTGGGTGACGGGTCACGGTCGTTGGGCATCGTGGATGTGAAGGGTTACGCGAAGGGGGCGTCCTCGGAGGGTGATTCCGCTCTCCGCTCCCGCCTCCCGCGCGTAGGCCGTGCCGTTTCTGGTCAAGACGGACGCGGAAGGGGGTGCAGGGCAGTGCGGGCAATCGCCGGCCTCTGGCGGTGGCGGCACAATCCACTGCGCCGCGGCACCGACCTCGTGGAGGCCTGGGTGGCTCTGGTCGCCCTGGTGTTGATCGTCGTCGCGGTCCCTGTCGTCGGTGTGCTCACGGCGAGCCAGTCGCGGGACGCGCTCCTCGGCTCGGTGCGCCAGCAGCAAGAGCACCGCCACCGGATCACCGGCACCGTCCTGCGCAAGGTCGACTCTCCCCCGCTCGACCCCGACCCCGAGACGTCTTCCGCCCGTGACGCGCACAGCCGCGTACTCGCGCGCTGGACGGCTCCGGACGACACCGACCGCTTCGGCGTGGTCCTCTCCGACCTCAAGTCCCCGCACACCGGCGACCACTTCAGGATGTGGACCGACGAGCGCGGCCGGGTCGTGGGCCGCCCGCTGGACGACGCGACCGCGACCACGCACGCCGTCCTCGCCGGCCTCGGCGCGGCCACGGTGGCCGCCGGACTCGTGGAGGGCGCCCGCAGGCTGATCCTCTGGCGCATCGTGCGAGGACGCCATGCCCGCCTCGACCAGGCGTGGGCCAAGGCGGGACCGGACTGGGGCCGGACCGGCACCGGTTCCTGACCCCGCCCGGCACCCTCGAACACGCCTGCCCGAGGCCGCGCAGGTGAGAGCCTGGCCATCGGGTCAACTCCGCATGCTCGCGCGCGCTACGGTGGACCGGCCGAACTCTTCGGCTCCCTGCGCAGTGACGGCACGACGACGCAGGGTCCCGCGTACGACGAGGTGGGGGCAGAGCAACTCCATGGCACAAGGCACGGTCCAGGTGACGCACACCGGCACGTCGCGGTGGCGGCGCCGCGCCGGCGAGTACGCCTCGCTCGCCGCTGCCTTGGAGGCCGCGAGCGACGGGGACATACTGACCGTCGCCGCCGGTACGTACCGCGAGAACCTCGTCGTCCAGCGCGCGGTGACGCTGCGCGGCCCCGAGAGCTCTCCCGGCTCGGTGCGCATCGCGCCGTCCGACGGTGTACCGCTGACCATCCGCTCCTCCGCGGTCGTACAGGATCTGCACATCGAGGGCCAGGACTCGGCCGCGCCCGCGCTGCTCGTCGAGGACGGCGCCCCGGAGCTCATCGGCATCCGAGTGGTGACGCGTTCGGCGGCCGGGATCGAGGTGCGCGGCGGGGCGCGGCCGACCGTGCGCCGCTGCACCGTCGACAATCCCGGCGGCGTCGGCATCGCCGTGCTCGACGGAGGTGGTGGTGTCTTCGAGGAGTGCGAGATCGTCGCGGCGGGCCAGTCCGGCGTCGCGGTACGCGGCGGTGCCCATCCCCGCCTGGAGCGCTGCCGGGTGCACCACGCCTCGGGCGCGGGCCTCTCGGTGACCGGGGAGCACAGCGGGCTCGAGGCCATCGGCTGCGAGGTGTACGAGGTCAAGGGGTCCGGTGTGCAGGTCACCGGGCGGGCCGCGGCGCACCTGACCGACTGCGACGTGCACCGCACCACGTCCGACGGCATCACGCTCGACACGGACGCCGTGCTCACGCTCGCCGACTGCCGTATCCACGACATCCCGGAGAACGCGGTCGACCTGCGCTCGCGATCCGTGCTCACGCTGACCCGGTCCACGGTGAGCCGGTTCGGGCGCAACGGCCTCTCGGTCTGGGACCCGGGCACGCGCGTGGACGCCAATCAGTGCGAGATCCATGACAGTACGGGCGACTACCCGGCGGTCTGGGTCAGCGACGGCGCCACCGCCGTCCTGGAGTCGTGCCGCGTGCACGACGTGCCGGACGCACTGTTCGTGCTCGACCGCGGTTCGCGCGCCGACGTCGTCGACAGCGACCTCTCCCAGGTGCGCAACACCGCCGTGTCGGTGAGCGACGGTGCGACCGCGCAGCTCGACGACTGCCGCATCCGCGAGGCCGCCACGGGCGCGTGGTTCCGCGACCACGGCAGTGGCGGCACCCTCGCCAACTGCACGGTCGACGCCGTCCAGACGGGCGTGATCGTCACCAAGGGCGCCGACCCCACCATCGAGCGCTGCACCGTCACCTCGCCCGCCGAGGCCGGTTTCTACGTCTCCGCGGGAGGCCGCGGCAGCTTTCACGGCTGCCGGGTGAGCGGCAGCGGCGGCTACGGCTTCCACGTCATAGACGGCTGCCGTACGACGCTGAAGAAGTGCCGTACGGAGCGGTGTGCCCGCGGTGGCTTCGAGTTCGCCGAGGAGGGGCCGACCGTCGAGGAGTGCGCGAGCGACGAGAGCGGCGGCCTGCGTACTCCCTCGGCGGCGTCGGCGGCGCCCGCCGTCCAGACGGCCACGCAGACCGTCGGCCTGCTCGGCTCCCTGCCCGCCCAGCAGGCCCCGCAGGCCGCGGCCCCCGCCGCCGAGACGTCCTCCCGCGCCTCCAAGGAGGTGCTCGGTGAACTCGACGCGCTGGTCGGCCTGGACAGCGTCAAGCGGGAGGTGCGCGCCCTGACCGACATGATCGAGGTGGGCCGCCGCAGGCAACAGGCGGGTCTCAAGGCCGCGTCCGTCCGCCGCCATCTGGTCTTCACCGGCTCCCCCGGCACGGGCAAGACGACCGTCGCCCGGCTGTACGGCGAGATCCTCGCCTCGCTCGGCGTCCTGGAGAGCGGCCACCTCGTCGAGGTCTCCCGCGTCGACCTGGTCGGCGAGCACATCGGCTCGACGGCGATCCGCACCCAGGAGGCGTTCGACCGGGCGCGCGGCGGCGTGCTGTTCATCGACGAGGCGTACGCGCTGTCGCCGGAGGACTCCGGTCGCGACTTCGGCCGTGAGGCCATCGACACGCTGGTGAAGCTGATGGAGGACCACCGCGAGGCCGTCGTGGTGATCGTCGCGGGGTACACCGCGGAGATGAAGCGGTTCCTGTCCGTCAACCCCGGTGTGGCGTCCCGCTTCTCACGGACCATCACCTTCAGCGACTACGCCCCCGAGGAGCTGCTGCGCATCGTGGAGCAGCAGGCCGACGAGCACGAGTACCGCCTCGGCGCGGGTGCGTCCGAGGCACTCCTGAAGTACTTCACCGTGCTCCCCAAGGGCCCCGCGTTCGGCAATGGCCGCACCGCGCGGCAGACCTTCGAGGCGATGGTGGAGCGGCACGCGGGCCGGGTCGCCCAGCTCGCCGAGGTGAGCACGGACGATCTCACCCTGCTGTATCCGGAGGATCTGCCGGAGCTGATGTGACTCCGTCCGCCGCCGGGGGCCTGGGTGCGGGGACGCCCGGCTTGAGGCGGGCCAGGAGCCGCGCGCGTTCCTCGGCGAACGCGGGATCGGCCTGGTAGTCGCCGTGCCCGAGGATCGGCGCCGGGAGCGGGTGCTCCTGGGTGCGGCCGTACGCGAGGGGGTCCTTGAGGGCGGGGCGGTCGACCTGCGGGCCGCAGTCGCCGTGGAGCTGGATGGGGCCGCCGATCGGGTCGGTGGGGCGGTGGAGGTTGCGCCAGCAGTCGACCTCGCGGTGCAGCGAGGAGAGGGCCGCCGGGCCGAAGTGGGCGGGGAACCAGCGGCCGTAGAGGCGCTCCAGGGGCGAGCCGTAGGTGAGCAGGGCGACGCGCCTGCGGACCGAGGGGCGCAGTTGCCAGGCCGCGGCCGCCGCGAGGACGCTGCCCTGGGAGTGGCCGGAGAGGACGAGGCGGCCGCCCGTGGCGCTGGTCGCCCGCGTCCAGGCCGCCATCCGCCAGGTGAGGTCGGGCACCGCGCGCTCGGCGTAGCAGGGCGGCGCGAAGGGGTGGGCGGCGCGCGGCCAGAAGGTGCCGACGTCCCAGAGGATGCCGATGGTGCGGCGGGCCGAGGGGTCCTTGTAGGCGCGGCGGCCCCAGGTGACGAAGAGTATGAAGCCGAGTCCGACCAGCCAGGAGCCGAGCGCCTGCGACGTCTGCGCCGCTCCCTCGAGAACGTCGGGCAGGCCCTGTGCGGCCTGCCCCGGGACCTCGTCCGTGACCCAGGCACCCGTGAGCGCCCCGGCTCCGAGCAGCAGGGTGACGGCGGAGATGATGCCGACGAGCAGGGGCGCGCGGTCGGTGAGGGCGGCACGCGCGCGGGTGCCCGCGATGCGGCGGGTGCGGGTGGAGTCCTTCGGCTCGCCGGGGTAGTCCAGCGGTACGTGCGCCATCTCGCGGCGCTGGTACTGGACGGTGCGCACGCCGAACCAGCCGCACAGCACCGCGACAACCACCAGGAGCAGCGGGATCGCGGACGCCTGCCAGGTGAGCAGTGCGGGCGGCCCGTCGATGGACCCATGGGTGCCGTCCAGCCAGTCGGAGACGCGCTGCGCCCCGCCACCGGTCATGACCCCGCCGAGGGCGCACGACAGCATGGCCACGGCGGGGCCGCCGAAGCCGCGGATGGCGGTGCGGGAGTCGGGCGAGGAGCGGTACAGGAAGTGGGCGGCGGCCGCGAGGCAGAGGACCAGGGCGCCCTGGACGAGCGCGATGCCGCCGAACGTGGCGTTGCCCGGCAGTCTGCCCTCGGAGCGCCAGCCGGGACGCGACCAGCCCGCGTACAGCAGGGCGAGGACGAACAGGGTGAGCGCGCCCAGCGGGAGGCAGCGCACCAGGGTCCTGTCCAGCTTGCGGTCGAGCCTGTGCTCGCTGCGTCCTCTGCGGCAGACCACCCAGACGACGACCGCGCCGCCGAGTGCGAGCGCCGAGTCGAGCGCCCAGCCGAGGGCGTCGAGCGGCGCGGGCCCCCCGGGGCGCCGGTCGTGCCGCGCGGCCGAGGTGCCGACCGCCCCGGCGACGGTGAGCAGTCCCGCCGCCGTGTGGGCGGCGCGGAGCCGGGCCACCAGGCGCCGGCCGTACCAGAAGCCGGGCCTGCCGAGCGCGGTGCGGCTGGTCTCCTCCTCCGGGTCGGGCTGGTGGGGCAGGGGCTGCTGGGACTCGTACGCGCTCCAGGTGCGGTGGGAGAGGTACCAGAGCAGGCCGGTGAGCGCGGCGGGCAGGAGGGCGGCGAGGGCGAGGCGGCGGCCGGGCTGCGACCACCAGCCGCCGTGCCCGGAGGCGTCGGTGGCGAGGAAGCCGAGCCAGCCGTGGTCGTCACCGCAGCGGGGTGTGCCGGCGCACTGCCAGGCCGTGAGGTCGAGCGCGATCTCGCAGGCGGCGGCGACGAGCAGCACGGTGAGGGTGAGGCCGATGAGCCGCACCAGGAGGCCGTAGGTGCGCACGAGGCGTCTGCGGTGGCGGGAGGTGGGGCGCATCCAGTGGGCGATGTTGACGACCATGAAGGGCAGCAGCAGGAGCCACAGGGCGCGGGAGCCGTTGCCGGAGGTCAGGTTGCACCAGACGTACGCCTCGGGCACCGGTTTGCCGCGGTAGTCGTCGGGGCGCTGTTCGGCGTCGGCGTCCTCGGTGCGGCGGAAGACGGCCGCCGTGCCGTCGCCGGAGATCCGCACGGTGCGCGGATCGCCCAGCATCTCTTCCGGTGTGGTTCCCCCGACTCCATGGACCAGGAGTTCCAGGGCGGTCTCGTCCTGCGTCGCACGCTCCACTGTTCCGCTTCCCCGAGATACGCGTGGTGAGGGAACCAGAATCTCGGCTCGTGGCCCTCCGCGCACCCCTCCTCACGCAATCTCCTCCTTCCGCGCCGTGCCGCGGCCGTGTGGGGCCCCGGGCGGTGGTACGGGCGCCGGGGGCCCGTGCGAGGATGAGGCGGGGCGCCGGAGGGGCGTGACGGGTGTGACGAGGCAGAAGGGCCGGACCGGCGTGAGCGACCATCAGAACCTTCTCGCCGAGCAGCGCCGGGCTCTGATCCTCGACGAGGTGCGCCGCCGCGGCGGTGTCCGCGTCAATGAGCTCACCCGCAAGCTGGGCGTGTCCGACATGACGGTCCGCCGGGACCTGGACGCGCTGGCCCGCCAGGGGGTCCTGGAGAAGGTCCACGGCGGCGCGGTCCCGGTGGTCGAGGCGAGCACGCACGAGCCGGGGTTCGAGGCCAAGTCGGGCCTTGAGCTGACCGCCAAGGAGGACATCGCGCGGACCGCGGCGGCCCTGGTGGCGCCCGGCACGGCGATCGCCCTGTCGGGCGGCACGACGACGTACGCGCTGGCGCACCACCTCCTGGACGTGCCGGACCTGACGGTGGTGACGAACTCGGTGCGGGTGGCGGACGTCTTCCATTCCGCGCAGCGCACCTCGGGGCAGCGGCAGGGCGCGGCGACGGTGGTGCTGACCGGTGGCGTGCGCACGCCGTCGGATTCGCTGGTCGGTCCTGTCGCGGACCAGGCGATCGGGTCGCTCCACTTCGACGTGCTCTTCCTGGGCGTGCACGGCATATCGCCCAAGGCCGGTCTCTCGACACCGAATCTGGCCGAGGCGGAGACGAACCGGCGCCTCGTGCGGTCGGCGCGCCGTGTGGTGGTGGTCGCGGACCACACCAAGTGGGGGACGGTGGGCCTGAGTTCGTTCGCCACGCTCTCGCAGGTGGACACGCTGGTCACCGACGCGGGACTGCCCGCGGAGGCGCGCGTGGAGATCTCCGAGCATCTGAACCGCCTGGTGGTCACGGGTGAGCGCGGGGCGGCCGGGAGCGCCGAGGACGCCGCCGGGGCCGGGACGGCCGCCGAGTCCGCCGGTGCGGGATCCGTCGGCGCCGAGTTCGACTCCGGGGTCCGGGCAGACATCTGACGGGCCGCCAGCTATCGTGACGGCTCCGGTCAACCGTCCCGTTCCGCTGGGGGGCAGAGTTCGATGGCACGCCGTCTTGGGCCCGTGGGTCTCGACTTCGTCGAAACCGCTCCCGTACGTCTGGTCTTCGTACGTGAGGTGAGCGCGCCGCCCGAGGCGGTCTACCGCGCCCTTGCCGACGACGTGACGGGCTGGCCCCAGTGGTTCACCGCGGTCGCCCTGTGCCGGCCCACCGGCGGCGGCACGGGCCGCGAGGTCCGGCTCAAGGGCGGCACCCGCTTCCGTGAGACGGTCCTCGCCGCCGACGAGCCGACGCGGTACGCCTACCGCGTCGACGAGACCAACGCGCCGGGCATGCGCGCCCTCGTGGAGGAGTGGCGGCTCTCCCCCGCCGGTACCGGAACGCGGGTGCGGTGGACGTTCGCCATGGACGGGGCCGCCCCGTTGCGCGGCGCCGTCAGGCTCGGCCGCTCGGGCCTCGGCCGGGCGTTCCGCGACGCCGTGACCGCGCTGGACCGGCGGCTCACCACGACCAAGCCGTAGCGAGCGGGGCCTTCTCCCCTGCGCCGGGCGCTACTCGGGCCACGCGCCCGTGCCGAGGAGCGTGTCGATCGCCTGCGCGTACGGCGTGATGTCCAGGCCCTGTTCGTCCAGCCACGCGTCCGAGTAGTACTTGTCCAGGTAGCGGTCGCCGGGGTCGCAGATCAGCGTGACGACGCTGCCCGTGCGGCCCGCGGCCACCATCTCGGCGACGATCCTCAGGGCGCTCCACAGGCCCGTACCGGTCGAGCCGCCCGCTTTGCGGCCGATGGCCCGCTCCAGGGCTCGTACGGCGGCGACGGACGCCGCGTCCGGGACCTTCATCATGCGGTCGATCGCGCCGGGCACGAAGCTGGGCTCCATGCGGGGCCTGCCGATGCCTTCGATGCGGGACCCGCAGTCGCTCGTCGCCTCCGGGTCGCTCTTCGTCCAGCCGTCGAAGAAGCAGGAGTTCTCCGGGTCCGCGACGCAGACGCGGGTGTCGTACAGCATGTAGTGGACGTAGCGCGCGATGGTCGCCGAGGTGCCGCCGGTGCCCGCCGTGGCGACGATCCACGCGGGCTCGGGGTAGCGCTCCAGCCGCAGCTGCTGGTAGATCGACTCGGCGATGTTGTTGTTGCCCCGCCAGTCGGTGGCCCGCTCCGCGTAGGTGAACTGGTCCATGTAGTGGCCGCCCGTCTCGACGGCGAGGGCCGCCGACTCCGCGTACATCGTGCGTGAGTCGTCCACGAAGTGGCACCGGCCGCCATGGAATTCGATGAGGCGGATCTTCTCGGCGCTGGTCGTGCGGGGCATCACCGCGATGAACGGCACCCCGATCAGGCTTGCGAAGTACGCCTCGGAGACGGCCGTCGAGCCGCTGGACGCCTCGATGACCGGACGGCCCGGCCGGATCCAGCCGTTGCACAGGCCGTAGAGGAACAGCGAGCGGGCGAGGCGGTGCTTGAGGCTGCCCGTCGGATGGGTCGACTCGTCCTTCAGGTACAGGTCGATGCCCCAGTGCTCGGGCAGCGGGAAGCGCAGCAGATGGGTGTCGGCCGAACGGTTGGCGTCGGCCTGGACCTTGCGGACGGCTTCTTTGAGCCAGGACCGGTAGGCGTCGTCGCTGTGGTCGACGTCGAGCGTCGGCATCGGGCCATCGGCTCGATCCTGCTGTGCGGTGCTCACGGCGGGGCTCCTTCGCGTCGTGCCGGACGCGATTCGACGCGGCCGTACACCTCGATCTTAAACACCCGCCACACCCTTCTCACCTGCATAAACACACCTTTGAGCAGCTCAAAGGCGGACGTGTCACAGCCGCCGGGCGCGGCCGGCGACAACGTTCGGCCGGGGGCGCGCGAAGCCGTCGGCCGACGTCTCCATGCACACTGGTGCTCTACGCCCGGGACGTGCAGACTTCACGGCACGGGGCATTCGTCCCGTCGGACGTGACGCGACAAGAAGCACAAGGGGGCGGTGCCATGGCGGAGCCGGAATTCACGGCGCGGGGCGTGCAGATCGAGCGGCGTTTGCGCTCTCTGACGCGCGCCGGACAGGTACGCATCCACGACGGCCGGCTGGAGTTGCTCACCAGTTACGGCACGGAGATCGACAGCGCGCCGCTGCAGTCGGTGCGCACGGGCAAGCCCTGGTTCGCCGCGGACGACCGGGCGCTGGCCGAGGTGAACGGCACCCGTTACCGGCTCACCCTCGGCGAGCACGAGCCACGGCCCGGCGAGGCGGGGCCGCCGACGGTGCGCAGCTTCATCGAGGCGGTGCGCGACGCCACGGAGCACCACCGTCCGCGAGGCTGAACGGAGCCGCGATCACCCGTGCGAGTTGCAGGCCCGCACACCCTGGGTCACTCTGGTCTCACATCACTCTGGGTTCACCGGCGGTGACACTGCGAACCAGCCCGCCGGCCATACAGCGGGCGGCAGACCGAGCGGCCGCCGCTGAATCCGAAGGTCGTCTTCTTCCGGACCTCAATTCGGGGAGTCGCAGCCGTGATCAGCCAGCCAAGCAGGCATTGCACGGTAGAGCTCCAAGCCCTGCCGTCGCGGATCCGCCAGGTCCGCAGAATCGTATCTGCGCAGTTGCGCTACTGGCATCTGGATCCCTTGATCGACCTAGCCGCCATCGGAGTGACGGAGCTGCTCACCAACGTCCACCGGCATGCCGAGCCGGACAAGGTGTGCACCGTGGAGATCGAGCTGCTGCTCGACCGGCTCACGGTCTCCGTCCACGACCACGATCCCCGGCTCCCGCTGATCGGCGACCCCGACCTCTTCGCCACCTGTGGGCGGGGACTGGCTATGGTCGCCGCGGTGAGCGAGGCCTGGGGTGTCAGCCCGCAGGGCGACGCGGGGAAGACCGTGTGGTTCACGCTTCCCACCCCCGTGCCCGCCGGCGCCTCGTATCCCGTCTACGGGGCGGGCGAAAAGACTCCCGCCCGGTCGGCCGTTGCCGGCTGACCGGGCGGTGATCCGCCTACCGAGGCGCCCTCCCGCCGCTGCGATACGCCCCCGTGCGTACGCGGGCGGCCGGGGCGTCACTCGGCGGCGATGGCCCGCAGTACATCGAGACGTGCCGCCCGCCGAGCGGGGCGCAGGCCCGCCAAGGCTCCCGCCGCAAGGCCCACCAGGGCGACCACCAAGAGTCGCACCGGCGGCACGGCGAACGCGAAGGTGCTCTCGGTCGTGGCGTCGAACGCCCTGACGAGGACCCAGCCGAGGAAGGCGCCGAGCGCGAGGCCGCCGACCGTCCCGAAGGCGGCCACGAGCACCGACTCCCAGCGGACCATGGCCCGCAGCTGGGCCCTGGTCTGCCCCACCGCGCGCAACAGGCCCAGCTCACGGGTGCGTTCGTGGATCGCGAGCGTCAGCGTGTTGGCGATGCCGAGCAGCGCGATGAGCACCGCGAGAGCGAGCAGCGCGTAGACGAGGGTGAGCATCATGTCGATGCCGCTCGCCGAGGTCTGCGCGTACTCCGCGCGGGTCTGCACGTCCGGGTTGCCGTACTTCCGCGCCGTCCCGGCGACCGCCGCCTTGCCCTCGGCCGTGCTCACGCCTTCCTTGAAGGTGACGGAGACGACGCTGTCGGCGTCCTGCATACGGTGCGGGGACCAGGCCTGCCGGGAGATCACGTAGTCCCCGGCCAGCTCGGAGCGGCCGTAGACGGCGCGGACCGTGAAGGTCGCCTTCTTGCCGTCGGCGAAGGCCAACTCGGCCCGCGATCCGACCTTCAGGTCCTGCTTGTCCGCCTCCGAGCGGGTGATCGCGATGCCGTGGCCGCCGAGCGCTCGAAACGATCCTTCGATCCTGCCGAGGTCGAAGGACCTGGTGAACGGCACCGGGTCGGTGACGGTCAGGGCGCGGCCCTCGCCGTTGACCTCCGCGGCGCCCTTGCCGAGGCCGACGGCCGTCTCCACCTCCGGTTGCTTCGCGAGGGCGGGGGCCAATTGCGGGCTGAGGCCGCTGCCGCCCGCGCCGAAGCCGGGGGTGCTCACCGCGACGTCACCGGCGAAGGAACGGTTCACGGTCTGGTCCATCGTGGCCTTCAGCGAGGCGCCGAAGACCGTGAAGAGCGAGACGACGGCCACGCCGATCATCAGCGCGCTCGCCGTGGCGGCGGTCCGCTTGGGGCTGCGCAGGGCGTTGCGCCGGGCGAGGCCTCCGGTGACTCCGCGCAGCCGGTCCAGGGGGCCGCCGAGGATGCGTACCGCCCGCGAGGAGGCGACCGGGCCGAGGACCACGAAGGCGACGAGGGCGAGGACCGCGCCGGCGCCGGCCAGCCAGACGGAAGGGGTGACCAGGACGCCGGTCAGGGTGAGGCCGACGGCGGACAGCGCGAGGGCCGTTCCGGTGAGGGCGCGGCCACGTGAGGCCGCCGCGTGGTCGATCGCGGTCTCGCGCAGCGCGGCGAGCGGCGCGGTGCGGCCGGCCCGTACGGAAGGTGCCAGCGCGGAGCCCAGGCAGACCACGACGCCGACCGCGAGCGGCAGCAGCATGGACAGCGCGCTGATCACCAAGTCGCCCTCGGGGAACGGGAATCCGATGGCGGGGAAGAGTGCCCGCAACCCGGCCGCGACGCCGATGCCGCCCGCGAGTCCGGCGGCCGACGCGACGACGGCGACGGCGCTCGCCTCGACGAGGGTCGACACGGTGACCTGACGGCGCGAGGCGCCGAGCGCCCGCAGGAGCGCGTTCTCGCGGGTGCGCTGGGCGACGACGATGGCGAAGGTGTTGTGGATGCTGAAGGTGGCGACCAGCAGGGCCACTCCGGAGAACACCAGGAGCAGCGTGGTGAAGACGGAGAGGAACTGGCCGGAGATGTTGTCGGTGTTCTCCGCCGCCGACGCCTCGCCGGTGATCGCCTCAACTCCCTTGGGCAGCACGGGTGCCAGCGCCTTCACGAGTTCCCGCTCGCTCACGCCGGGCCCGGCCCGCACCTTGATGGTCGAGGCCTCGCCGGGCCTTGGGGTGAGGTACTTCTCGGCGTCGGCCCGCGTCATCCCCGTGAAGGTGGTCTGCGCCATGCCGTCCTCGCCGCCGAAGGTCACGATGCCCACGATCCGCACCCGCACGGGGTCGGGGGTGCGCAGCGTCGCCGTATCGCCGACCTTCAGGCCGCCGGTCTTCGCGGCGCCGCGGTTGATCACGGCCTCGCCGGGCTTCGACGGGGCGCGCCCTTCGGCGAGTTGGTACGGGTTCAGCTGTGCGTCGGCGATCCAGTTGCCGGCCAGGGTGGGCGGGCCCTGGCCGCCGACGGGTTCACCGTCCTTGCCGAGCAGCTGGCCCGCGCCCTCGATGCCGGGCTCGGCCGCCGCCACCGCGTCGGACTTCTCGATCTCCTCGGCGAGGCCGGTCGGGACGGGCTTGCGCGTGCCCTGGCTGTCGTCGGGGGTGGTGATGGTGTCGGCGCTGCGGACGACGGCGTCGGTGCCGCGGGTGGCGTTGCCGAACATCGTGTCGAAGCCGTGGCGCAGGGTGTCGCCCATGATGAGCGTGCCCGCCAGGAAGGCGACGCCGAGCAGGACGGCGACGAAGGTGCCGGCGAACCGCCGCTTGTGACCCCGCAGCGACGCCAGGCTGATGCGTGCGGAGGCGGCCAGGGAGCTCATGACGTCGGCTTCTTCCCGCGGGGGCCGAGGTCGGGGCCGTCGGCGGCGGACGCGGCGAAGGCATGCGCGGCAGGGGTGTCGGGTGCGGTGAACGCGGAGGGCGTAGGAGGTGTGCCGGGTGGGGCGGGTGTGCCGGACGGCCTGGTGTCGAAGGCCTTCAGCCGGTCGAGGACCCGGTCGGCCGTCGGGGACTCCATGCGGTCCACGAGGCGCCCGTCGGCGAGGAAGACGACCTCGTCGGCGTGGGCCGCGGCCACCGGGTCATGGGTGACCATGACGACGGTGCGGCCCATCCGGCGCACCGCTCGGCCGAGCAGGTTCAGCACCTCCTCGCCGGAGCGCGAGTCGAGGTTGCCGGTCGGCTCGTCGGCGAAGACGACGTCGGGCCGCCCGGCGAACGCCCGCGCCACCGCGACGCGTTGCTGCTGGCCGCCGGAGAGCTCGGCGGGCCGGTGGTGCAGCCGGTCGCGGAGCCCGACGGCATCGACGAGGGCATCCGTCCACTCGCGGTCGCCGCGGATGCCCGCGAGGTCCATGGGAAGGGTGATGTTCTCGGCGACGGTCAGCGTCGGCACCAGGTTGAAGGCCTGGAAGACGAAGCCGACGCGGTCGCGGCGCAGCAGCGTGAGCCGCCGGTCGTCCAGCGCGGCGAGCTCCGTGTCGCCGATGTGGGCGGCGCCCGAGGTGAGCGTGTCCAGGCCTGCCGCGCAGTGCATCAGAGTGGACTTGCCCGACCCGGACGGGCCCATGATCGCGGTGAAGCGTCCGGCCGGGAAGCCGACGCTCACCCCGTCGAGGGCCCGTACGGCGGTGTCTCCGCTGCCGTAGACCTTCACGGCGTCGGTGACACGGGCGGCGCAGGCCCCCACCGGCCGGGCCGCCCGTCCGGTGGCGGTGCTCATGCGGCACCGCCCTTGGCCGAACGGCCGAACTCCTCGTTCAGGACGGTCAGCCGACGCCAGTACTCGTCCTCGTCGATCTCGCCGGAGGCGAAGCGGTGGCCGAGCACGGCGATGGGCGAGTTCTGGTCGACGCCGGTGTGTGCGGCGGGACCGGCCGCGCCCCGGAACGGACCGCGTCGCCCACGCCACACGGTGCGGCGGAGCAGGGTGAGGACGCCGATGACGACGGCCGCCCAGATCAGCGGGAAGAAGAGGATCCACGGGCCGGGCCCGCCGTTCCATTGCGCCAGGGTCTGCATCGGACTCATCTCCTCGGGAGCGGATGTGCGTGATGCCTCCACACTCGTCCCGGCAGCCCTTCACGTCGTCGTACGGCCGGCGGCACCGGGCGTACCACTGCGGGCGTACGTGCGGCGGCCCCGCCTGCTCCCGCCGCCAGGCAGTTTTCACCACCGCGCCCACCACCGCGCCTCCGGCACTGGATCTCTGTACCTACTAGTATGTACAGTGGCTTCATGAGCACTCCGGAGCGTCTGATCGAGTCCACGCGCGAGCTGCTGTGGGAGCGGGGGTACGTCGGCACGAGCCCTAAGGCCATCCAGCAGCACGCGGGCGCGGGGCAGGGCAGCATGTACCACCACTTCACAGGCAAGCCCGACCTCGCGCTCGCCGCGATCCGGCGCACCGCCGAGGAGATGCGCGCTGCCGCGGAGGCCGTCCTGGGCGGCGCCGGGTCCGCGTACGCGCGGATCGAGGCCTATCTGCTGCGCGAGCGCGACGTGTTGCGGGGCTGCCCGGTCGGACGGCTCACGATGGACCCGGACATCATCGCGAGCGAGAAGCTGCGCGCACCCGTCACCGAGACCCTCGACTGGCTTCGCGAGCGGATCGCCGGGATCTTCGAGGAGGGGCGCGCCGCGGGCGAGTTCACGGAGGCGCTCGATCCGCGGGACGCGGCGTCGGCGGTCGTCGCGGTGGTGCAGGGCGGATACGTACTGGCCCGTTCGTCGGGTTCGGCCGGCGCGTTCGACGCGGCGGTGCGCGGTGTGGTCGCGCTGCTGGCATCCGCCCGTACGACGACGGCCGCGCCCGGCGCGAAGTAACCCCCCTGCCCGCTCCAACTGACCCTGATTCCAAGGGAGTACGCGATGCACGCGATGCAGTACGAGATCACTCTGCCCGCCGACCACGACATGGGGACCGTCCGCCACCGTGTCGAGTCCAAGGGACACCTGTTGAACGACTTTCCCGGCCTCGGTTTCAAGGCCTATCTGATGCGCGAACGCGGCAAGAACGGTTCCCCCGTCAATCAGTACGCGCCGTTCTACCTCTGGAACACGGCCCAGGGCATGAACTCCTTCCTCTGGGGCCCCGGCTTCCAGGGACTCGTCGACGATTTCGGGCGCCCTGCGGTGAACCACTGGACGGTCCTCGCGTACGAGGAGGGCGGCGCGGCGGCGAGCGCACCGAGGGCAGCGGTCCGCCGTAGACAGCCGATACCCGAACGCACGCCGCTTCCGGACCTGGCGTCCGAACTCGCCGTACAGGCCGCGCAGTTGGTTCAGACGGACGGCGCCGCGAGCGCCCTGACCGCCGTCGACCCCCGCACCTGGGAGTCCGTGCACTTCTCGCTCTGGGACCATGCGGCGCCCGAGGACCTCGGTGACGTCTTCGAGGTGCTGCATCTCTCCACCCCCGAGCGGGAGCAGCTGCCGCAGGGACGGCACTGGTGAGCGGGGCGGCAGGGTACGCGGTCCGTACCGTTCTCGGGGACATCGATCCGACGGCCCTCGGCGTCTGCGACGCCCACGACCACCTGTTCCTGCGCAGTCCTCAACTGCCGGGCCAGGAACTCGACTCGGCCGCGTCCGCGGCCGACGAGCTGGTCGGGTTCCGTACGGCGGGCGGGCAGAGCGTCGTGCAGTGGACGCCGCACGGAATGGGCCGGCATGCCGGGCGGCTGCCCGGGCTCTCCAGGGCGACCGGCATGCACCTCGTGGCCGCGACCGGGCTGCACCAAGCAGTCCATTACGCACCGGAGTTCATCGACCGGCTCCGTTCGCAGGGCCTCGCGGACCTGTTCGTCCGTGAACTCACCGAGGGCATCGGCGACTCCGGCGTACGGGCCGGGCTGATCAAGGTCGCGGGCGGCTTCCACGGGATCGACGCCCACGCGCGCTGGACGATGACGGCGGCGGCCGAGGCGCACCACGCGACGGGCGCGCCGATCGCCCTGCACCTGGAGCTGGGCACCGGCGCGCCGGACGTACTCGACCTGCTCTGCGGCGAGTTCGACGTGCCGCCGCACCGCGTGATCCTCGGTCACCTCAACCGCTCCCCCGACTTCACCTGCCATCTGCAAGCCGCGGGGGCGGGCGCCTATGTGGCCTTCGACGGCCCCTCGCGGGCCCACCACGCCACGGACTGGCGCATGCCGGACGCGGTGCGCGCCCTCGCGGACGCGGGCTTCGGCGACCGGATCCTTCTGGGAGGTGACACGACGACGGCGGGGGCGCGCTCGGTGAACGGCGGTCCCGGCATGCCCCATCTGCTGCGCAGGGTGCGTCCCCGGCTCCAGATCGCCGTGGGAGAAGAGCTGGTGGAGCAGATCCTGACGGTGAACCCGGGGCGGGCTTTCGGCGTGGCGTGGGCCCAGGCCCCGGCGGTGGCCGGACCCTGATCGCTTCTCACCTCGTCCTGCGACCGGTCCACGGAGCCGTCGGGGCGTAGAGGTGCCAGAGCCGGCCCAGGAAGAACCGGCCGAAGCGGTCGAGTGCCGCCGCGCCGCGTGGCCCTGTCGTGCGGAAGGTCGTCAGCTGGTGGAGGAAGTCGGTGAGAGGGATGCTCAGCCGCCCCGCGCCGAGCACCGCTGCCGACGGTTCCTCGCGGCCCTGGACGTGGCCCTCCAGCAGCCGGAAGGGAAGAACCGTAGTCTCGGGCCACAGACTCAGCGGTGTCCCGCCCTTGAGGTCCTTGCGCCCGGTGAGGGTGCGCGGGCGGTCCTCGGCATCGGTGAAGTGCAGCCGGTACGTCAGCGCCCCGCCCCGGGTCTCGTCCCCCAGGGGGAACATCCGGCAGGATCCGCGCAGTACCGGCCGCCGTCCGCCGAGGGCAGGCGATTCGATCCAGCCGTCGGCCCGGGCCTCGTGGCCGGGCTCGTCCAGGAAGACGTCCAGGTCGTCGACCGTCACCGTCAGGCGCACCGAGAGCCGCTCCCGCACCATGTCACCGCTCTGCTCGGCAGCCCTCGCCGCCCGGGGGTCCGGCGCTCCGGGCGCGAAGAACCCGCGCATCCGTTCCGTGAAGGTGAGGGAGGTGCAATCGCGGTACGCGGGAGCCGTGGGCGGGAGACGCACCGGGCGCCCGGCGGAGCGGTTCTCCAGCAACCGCGTGGACATGCGGTCGGCCAGCGCCGCGATGGTGAGCGACGGATTGGTGCCCACCGGCCCTGGGACGGCCGCGCCGTCCGCCACGTACAGGCCGGGGTGGCCGTACACCTCGCCGTAGGGGTCGCACACGCCGTCGTCGGCGCGGTGGGCCATGGGCGCGCCCCCGACCGGATGGGCGGACACGACGCGCTTGCGCCACCAGAGGGGGGTGTCGACGTACGTGGCCTCCAGTACGTCGGCGACCTGCTTCATGGTCTCGCGCAGCCGCTCGAAGTACGCGGCGCTCGTGGCGGCGCTCCAGTCGGCGTCCAGCCGGCCGTCGCGCAGCCGCAGGACTCCGTCGGGAATGTCCCGGCCCATGCCGAGCAGCGGTACGGAGGTGCTGGAGAGCAGCCCCTCGCCGATCAGCCCGGACAGCGCCGGGGACAGGTGGGGATCAGGGGCGCGCGAGGCGCTCGCGAGGATCCGCCCCAGCGCGAACCGCGTGCCGCGCGAGAGCTGTTGCGGAAGATGGGTGGCTTCCGCGAGCCAGTCGACGAAGCCGGGATATCCGCCGTCCTCGATGTATCCGCCGCGACCGGTCCCGCCGAGGCCGTCGAGTTCGTCGGGCAGCCGCATCGCGGCGGTGATCACCGGTCCCCTGCTGGGCTCCAGCGGACGCGGGTGCCCCTCGCGTCCGGCCCTGATCAGGAGGGCGAGCAGGTCCCCGTTGCTGCTGAACCGGGTGCCGAGGGCCGGGCTCAGACCGGGGAGGTGCTTGCGGGAGCGCAGCAGCAGATGCGAGGTGCCGAAGGTGCCCGCCGCCAGCACCAGCCGGTCGCAGCCGATGGTCCTCGTCGGCGCCTGCCCGCGCGATGTGTGCGGACGGCCCGTACGGCTCGGGTCGTGCCGCACGTAGTCCAGCGCGTAGCCGCCGCGCGGCAGCGGCCGGACGAGCCGCGCCTCGTGGTGGGTGCGCAGGTCGGCGCCGTGGTGCCGGGCAGCGGAGAGGTAGGTGTGGTCGAGGCTGTTCTTCGCACCGTCGTTGCAGCCGAGGTCGCACTCTCCGCACAGCCGGCACGTCTTGCGGCCCGTGCCGTGCAGATTGCCGTACACCGGCTCGGTGACCGGCAGCCCCGGTTCGGGGTCGGCGCCGGGCGCGGGCGCGAAACTGACGGCGAGCGGCGGCAGTTGGAAGTCCAGGCCGAGTACGGTCGCCGCCTCCCGCATCGCGTGGGTCTTGGGTGTGCGCGCGTAGGGGGGCCGGTCCAGGGGGTAGGGCGTGGCGCCGAGCATGCACTCGACCGCGTCGTAGTGCGGGTCCAGGTCGGCGCGGCTCACCGGCCAGGACTCGTACCCGCCGCCGGGCAGCGGCTGCTCGTCGACGAACCAGCGTTCGTCCTTGCGCAGCAGCACGTTGGCGTAGACGAGGGAGCCGCCTCCCAGGCCGCTGGCCACCACGGAGTCGAACCTGCGGAAGCTGCGGACGTCGAAGAGGCCGTACAGGCCGGCTTCCGGGTCCCAGAAGGCGCGCCCCAGCTCGGCGGGGGTACGGGCGAAGGAACCCGGCGGGTAGGGGCGGCCGCGTTCCAGGAGCACCACCGACAGGCCGGCCTCGGCCAGCCGGAAGGCCGTGACGGAGCCGCCGAAGCCGGAGCCGACGACCACGGCGTCGACGTGCTCGTCGGGGATGGGGTGGTCATGATCGGTCATTGTCAGCCCGCCCGTCGTTTCAGAAAGTCGAGCATCACCGGGAACACGTCGCGGTGCGCGTCCTTGCCCAGCAGGGGGTCGATGTAGCCGTAGCCGGGCAGTACGGCCAGTTCGTACAGGTCGGGGGCGTGCCGCGAGAGGACTCGGTGGCAGGCGACGTTGGCGTCCCCGAAGACCTTGTTGTGCGCGCCGGTCAGGAACAGCACCGGTGTGCTCTGCCGCGCGGCGTTCACCAGGTAGTCGTCCGGCAGTCCGGCGTGGCGCCGGTCGCCGGCGTCGTACTTCACGGCGCGCCCGGCCCGGGCCATCTTCCGGATGTGCCGGTAGTAGTGCATCCCGACGGGGCCCAGGAGGTCGGCGATGCGGTCGTGGGTGGCCGGTGCCAGATTGCCGTGGCTGTAGAGGGCGGGCCAGCCGGTGCCCCACATGAAACTCACCAGGTGACAGGCCGGGTTGTCGCACTCCTGGTGGGCCAGCGACACCAGGCGGGACAGCATCCATCCCCGGCTGAATCGCGCGGCCTCGGCCATCCGCGGGTCGATGGCGGCAAGCCCCAGTCCTTGCTCGAGCACGCGCGGGGCGTACTCGAGCTTCCAGCGCGACCACTTCGGCACCCGCATGATCAGCCCCACGCTCTGGGAGATCAGGCTGGTGACACCGGAAACGGCACCGCCGAACAGGCTCATCATGAACGAGGTCGAGCCCATGCAGTGCGCGATGACATGGACCCGCCGCCGCCCCACATGCCGGCGCAGTTCCGCGAGCGCGGCCGGGTGGTCGTAGTGGGCGACGTCGTCAAGGGTGTACTGGGTGGACTCGGTGTTGTACGGGAAGCGGTTGCTCATCCGCAGGTCGAGGGTCCATACGTCCCCGAACCCGTGGTCGAGGAGGTAGCGGGTCAGGTTGTAGTGCTCGGGCATGATGAACATGTCGCTCGACCCGGTCAGCCCGTGCACCAGCAGGACCACGTCATCGCACTCCTGCCGCCTGAACCGGGCCAGCTCCAGCCTCAGGCCGTCCTCTGTCGTGACCGGGTACGACGTAACCTCGGCGTCCGCCACGCCCTGGTGTGTGTATCGCGGAATGCTGCGTTCCATCCGAACTCCGATGGGTCGGCCTCCACGCGGGAGGCGGGACACGGGTGAGCCGACGCGGGGCGGTTGCGGCCGGTGGCTTGTGAGGACGAGTTCACCGGCGTACGCGTTGTTCAGCACCCCGCCGACGTGCCGCTGAACAAAAGCGTGTCGCGTTCGCGGCGGGCGCGGATTGGCTTGTCGGCGGCTTCCGTCCACCGGCCGTGCCATGTTGGGTGAACGCGTTGATCAACGGGGAGGTCGTCGTGGGGCGTCGTGAGAAACCGGTGGATCCGGGTGAGGGTCCGGTGGCGCGATTCGCCTACGCGTTGCGGAAGTTGCGTCAGGAGGCGGGGGCACCGACCTACCGGGCAATGGCGCGGCAGGCAGGCTACTCCCTGACCACACTGGCCACGGCTGCTTCAGGAGAGAAGCTGCCGTCCCTGCCGGTCGTGTTGGCGTATGTGGAGGCCTGTGGCGGGGACGCGACGGAATGGGAAGGGCGGTGGCGAGAGACCAAGCGGGAGGAGGACGCGCAGGAGTCCGGTCCGCCAAAGGAGTCGGCGACCGCGCCCTACCGCGGGATGCTGCGCTTCGAGGCCGCCGACAGCGACGTGTTCTTCGGCCGTGCCCGGCTGACCGACGACCTGGTCCAGCTGGTCGGGGCCCACCGTGTGACGGCCGTGTTCGGGCCCTCGGGCAGCGGCAAGTCCTCGCTGCTGCGTGCCGGGCTGATTCCCCGCCTGCGGGACGGCCGTGACGGGCTGCCGCGCCCGGCGGCGATACGCATCCTCACTCCCGGCGCCCGCCCGTTGCGGGACAAGCCGCGGGAGAATCTGTTCGTACCGGCCGAGGGCTCCGGGGAGACCTGGCTGATCGTGGACCAGTTCGAGGAGCTGTTCACCCTCCATCCCGATCCGCAGGAGCAGAAGGCCTTCATCACCTCGCTGTTGTCCGCCCGCGACGCCGACAGCCGGCTCCGGGTCGTGCTGGGGGTGCGGGCCGATTTCTACGGCCGCTGCCTGGAACACGAGGGTCTGGCCGCCGTCGTCCGGCAGGCGAGCCTGCCCGTCGGACCCATGACGGACGGCGAGTTGCGCGAGGTGATCGTCAAACCCGCCGCCGCGGCGGGGCTGATCGTCGAGCGGGTCCTGACCGACCGTCTCATCGCCGAGGTGCGCGAGGAACCGGGCGGCCTGCCGCTCCTCTCCCACGCCCTGCTGGAGACGTGGCGGCGCCGCCGCGGACGCACCCTGACCCTGGACGCCTACGAGGCCGTCGGCGGAATTCACGGCTCCATCTCCCGGACGGCCGAGGACCTGTACACCCGGCTCACCGAACCCCAGACTGATGCGGCCCGCCGTATCCTGCTGCGCCTGATCACCCCGGGCGACGGCGTCCCCGACACCCGCCGCCCCGTCGACCGGGCCGAGCTGGACACCACGGGGCCCGCCCACCGCGACACAGAAGCCGCGTTGGCCGCGCTGGCCCGCGCCCGGCTGATCACCCTGGACGAGACCTCCATCGACCTCGCCCACGAGGCACTGATCACCGCATGGCCCCGGCTGCACCACTGGATAGAGGACTCCCGCGCGCGACTGCGCCGCCACCGCCGCCTCACCCAGGCGGCACGCCACTGGCACGACCGCGGACGTGACAGCGGATCCCTGCTGAGAGGCACCGAGCTCGCCGAAGCCGAGGAGGCCTTCCGCGCCTCCGAGCATCAGGGCGACCTGACGGCATTGGAACGCGAATTCCTCCGGGCGGGGGCCGTGGCCAGGACCCGCGGACGGCGTCGTCGGCACAGCGTGATCGCCGCCGTCTCCCTCCTCGTGGTCCTCGCCCTGGTGGCGGGTGCCGTCGCCTGGCAGCAAAGCCGGACCAGCGATCAACGGCGTCGCGAGGCGGTGTCCAGGCGGCTGGCCGCCGTGGCCGAGAGCATGCGCTTTTCCGACCCGGTCACGGCGATGCGGCTGAGCACGGCGGCCTGGTCGCTGAGCGAGACGACCGAGACCCGCGCGGCACTGCTGGGCGCCCTGTCCCAACGGGAGCAGGAGGCCTACAAGGTTCCTGATGCGGGGCCGATGGCCGTGGCACATTTGAGCGCCGATGGCCGCACTGTCGTCACGGCGGGCGAGAACACCGCACGAGCATGGGATGCCGTCGGCCACCGGCCGGTCGGCCCGGCCCTTCGACTTCGCAGCGAGTCCACGGACGCCGTCAGTCCCGATGGACGCACCCTGGTGCAGGGTTCAGGCAACCGGATGCGGCTGTGGGACCTGCAAACGGGGAAACCGCTCGGCGCCCCCTTCGGAGAGTTCGGCGCTGGCCACACGTACACGTTCGGGCCTAGCGGCCGCACTGTGCTCGGGGAGGACGATGCAGGTGGGGACATCACACTCTGGGATGTGAAACGCCGACGGCTGCTCTTTGAGCAGCACGGCGTATCTCAGTGGGCCGTGAGCCCTGACGACCGTCTCCTGGCACTGTGCACGGGTGGAAAGGATCCCATTCAGGTCTGGAACATATCCGAACACCGCCAGTTGTCCCGGCCCTGGGCCGGCTCCCCCGGGCCGGGCCGGTGCGGTGAGAAGGCCCTTGAGTTCACCCCGGACAGCCGCGGACTGATGGCCGAATCCCCGGATGAGCTGCGACTGTGGGACCTGGACACACGCCAGGAGCGGACCCGTATCCGGTACAAGGGGCTGGAGGAGACGGTGTTCAGCCCGGACGGGGAGTTCATCGCTGCCAGTGACGGCCACGAGATTCTGCTGTGGCGAACGGCGGGGCCCAAGACTCCGGTCTTCCGTACGCCGCTGAACAACGAGGTCGCCAGCGAGCTGAGATTCGATGTCAAGTCCGGAGCGATCCGCTACCTCAGCGAAGTGGGCAGCACCGATGTCTTCGTGCGCACCCTGTCCTACGGCGCCGCGTTGACCGACAGCTGGAACAAACAACCTGCGACCCAAGGGGGATTCAGCCGGAGCGGCCGGGTGGTGGCACTGGAGCGACGCATCGGGGACACGTCACGGTTCGAGGTGCGCCGCACCGCGGACGGAAAGCGGATTTCCCTCGCCCCCGGCCTGCGCTGCAACACAGAGTCTCGCCTCACCGACGACATGTGCTACACCGCGCTCGCGCTCAGCCCGGACGGCCAGACCCTCGCCTATGGCAAGACCGTGATCAACACCGATGGCAGACCCAAGCACGGCCCCATCACACTGTGGAAGGTACGCGAGAACGCGAAAGCCCGCTCGCTCACCAGGCCCACTTCCTCCGGTCTTGAGGGCGCTGCGATGGCCGGCCTCGCTTTCACCCCGGACGGCCGGTCCCTGCTGGTCCCCCGATGGGATGTAAGCCCCATGGAGATCTGGGACATATCACGTGGCGCACGGAGGAAACAGGGCCTCGCCCACCCGCTACCCCCCAAATCCAAGAACCCAGGGGGCGGTGGCTGGAGTGCAGGGACATGGGCAGGATTTTCAGGCCGGTCCCCCCTCGCCGTGCGCCCCGATGGGCGGCGAGTTGCCATCCTGGGCCAGACCATCGCCCTTCCCTCCGGCCAGGCCACCACCAATAGGCTCCCAGCAAGCACTGCCCTGGCGTTCAGCCCGGACGGCAAGCACCTCGCGGCCGGTGCGGAGAACGGATGGGTCGCGTTCTGGGACGGCAAGGGCGAGCAGGCCCTTGGGACGCTTGCCGGGACGTACAACTCTGCCCGCCCCGGCACCGCGGGCATCGAAGCGGTGACCGCGCTGGCCTACTCACCTGACGGCAAGACCCTGGCCGTCGCGGGCGATCACGGCTCGCTGCAGTTGTGGGACGCCGCCTCCCGTCGGCCCCTGGGCGCCCCGCTGCCGACACCGGGTGATGCTGTCATCGCGCTGAACTTCTCCACGGACGGCCGCACGCTGCACTACGCAGGCGAGCACAGCGCGCCGGGCTCCCTTCCCGTGGATCCCAAACGCCTCACCGCGTCCATCTGCCGACGAGCGAATGGCGGGCTGTCCCGCGCGGAGTGGCGCAGGTACATCCCCGAAGTGCCCTACCGGAAGGTGTGCTGACCGACTCCTTCGCGCTGCCTCGCCGCACGATGCTCGTGCCCGCCGCCCCGGGGGCCGCGCCGGACCCGGGACGGCGCGACAAGCTCAGCCGCAGCCCGCGATCTCCGGGTGGTCTCCCGTGGCTCCGTCGATCAGCTCCCGCACGATGTCCATGTGCCCCGCGTGCCTGGCCGTCTCCTCCAGCATGTGAATGAGCACCCACCGCATCGTCACCCGGCGTCCGTCCCACGCCGTGCCGACGTCGTCGAGCCCGGTCCCGGCGATCGCACGGTCGGCCGCGGCGCGCGCACGGCCGTAGAACGCGGTGATCCGCTCGGCCGTCTCGTCGTCGGCCGCCGCCATGTCCTCCGTTTCCGGGTCGAACCACAGCGGCTCGGTCCCGAGCCCGAACGTCTCGCAGAACCAGCCGTACTCCACGGCCGCCAGATGCTTCACCAGACCCAGCAGACTCGTCCCCGAGGGCGTCATCGGCCGCCGCATCTGCTCCTCGGTCAGCCCTTCCAGCTTCCACAGGACCACGTCCCGGTGCCGGTCGAGGGCGACGTGCAGGCTCTCCTTCTCGCCTCCTCGGTGAGGGACGTGCCGGGTCGTCGTGCCCGTCGTGTTCGCCGTGCTGGTCTCCGCGTCGTCCATTTCCGCGCCTTCCCGTCGCCGTCACGCCCGTGTCCCGCGGAACGTAGCAGCCGTCATCGACAGCACCGGGTCAACATATTGCACTGATCGTTCCAGAACGCTACGGTACCGATATGGCCCGGCCGCGGAGTTTCGACGAGGAGCGGGCCCTGGACGCGGCGATGCGCGCCTTCTGGGTGAACGGCTACGAGGCCACTTCGACCCAGGACCTGTGTGAAGCCACCGGCCTGGGCCGCAGCAGCATCTACAACACGTTCACCAGCAAGCACGACCTTTTCCGACGCGCCCTCGCGCGGTACATGGACACGATGAACGCGGCCCAGCTCGACATCCTGGAGGACGTCGAGCGGCCGGCCACGGACCGCGTGCGCGGGCTGCTCGACCGGATCATCGACGGGGAGTTCGAGCAGCGCGAGAACGGCCACAGCGTCGGCTGTCTCACCGTCAATACGACCGTCGAGCTCGCCGGGCGCGACCCCGAGGCCGCCGGCATGCTGGAGCGCGACCTCGCCACGCGGCTCGCCGCCCTGCGCGCCACGATCCGCTCCGGTCAGCGCGCCGGCGACATCACGACCGAGCGGGACGCGGACACGCTCGCCCGTTACGTCAACGCCGTCATCGGCGGCATGCGGGTCTCCGCGCAGGCCGGCGCCGACCGGACCGCGCTGGAGGGCATCGCCGAGACCGCCCTTGATGCTTTGACGGCTCGATAGCGGACCCGGCCGACCCGGCTGACCCGACCAGCCCGGCCGCCCCGGGGCACCTCACCCACCCGCCAAGCGCTCTCCGCCCCTCCCCCGGCGCCCCTTCGCGCCCTTTTTCTGTACTGATCTATCCAAAACCTGCCGACAGGAGTACTCCGCCATGCCCCGCGCCGTATACGTACTGGCCCTCGGCATCTTCGCCATGGTGACCAGTGAATTCGTGGTCGCAGGACTGATGCCGCAGATGGCCGACGGGCTCGACGCCACGATCCCGGAGATCGGGTACCTCATCACCGCCTTCGCCGCGGCGATGGCACTCGGCGGCCCCTTCCTCACCGTCGCCGTACTGAGGATGCGTCAGAAGTCCGCGCTCATGCTGCTTTTCGGGATCTTCCTCACCGGCAACGTCCTCGCCGCCCTCGCACCCGACTACCGCACCATGCTGGTGGCCCGCGTGCTCACCGGCATCGCGTCGCAGGCCTTCTTCGGCGTCTCCATCTCCCTCGCCTCCCGCATCACCCGGCCCGAAGTGCGCGGCCGTGCCGTCGCGGTGGCCCTGAACGGACTGATGCTCGGCACGTTGCTCGGGCTCCCGTTCGCCACGGTCGTCGGTGAACACCTGGGTTGGCGCGCCGCGTTCTGGGCGATCACCGTACTGACCGCGCTGGCCGCCGCCGCCACGTTCGTCGGCGTACCGAGCGCCGAGGGTGAGAGCGAGGAGAGCGGTGGCCTGCGGCAGGAGCTCGGCGCCTTCCGCAACCCCCGACTGTGGCTCACCCTCACCACCAGCACCTTCGTGATCGGCGCGACCTTCTCCGCCTTCAGCTACCTCAACCCGATCCTCACCGAGCTCACCGGCTTCTCCACCGGGACGGTGCCGCTGCTCCTCGTCGCGTACGGCGCCGCCACCGTCATCGGCAACACCGTCGTCGGCCGCTTCGCCGACCGTCGTACCGTTCCCGTCCTGGTGATCGGTCTCGCGCTCAACCTGACCTTCCTCACCGGTTTCGCGCTCTTCGCCGAACTGACCGCCCCCGCACTCGTGTTCATGCTCGGCATCGGCCTGGTCGGCGTCACCATGAACCCGGCCCTGGTGACCCGCGTCCAGCGCGTCGGCAACGCGCGGCCGCTGGTGAACACCGTCCACTCGTCCTTCATCACCCTCGGCATCATCATCGCCACGTCCGTCGGCGGCCCCGCCATCGACGCCTTCGGGCTGCGGGCACCGCTGTGGATCGGCGCCGGTCTGGCCGCGCTCGGCCTCGTCTCCCTGATACCCGACCTGCTGCGCCGCCGGGCCGCGGCCACGGCGGCCGGACAGGCCGTACCCACCGTGACCACCGAGACCACGCGCAAGAGTGCGGACGACGTGCGTCAGCCCGCGTAGAACCTGAGGTGCGCCACAGGCCGGGCCGCCGAGCCGGCGTGGCCGCCCCTAGCCCAACGCCCCCAGGGGGTCGTCGAGCACCGGCTGCCACGCCAGCTCGGCGGCCCCCACCAGGCTGTTGTGGTCCAGCGTGCACGCCAGGATCGGCACGCCACCGCTGCGCCCCCACAAACTCCGGTCGGCGACGACGGCCCGCAGCCGCTCCGGGTCCGCCTCCAGGAGCGCGCGGTGCAGTCCGCCCAGGATGATCCGGTCGGGGTTGAGGATGTTCACGAGCCCCGCGAGTCCCAGGCCGAGCCGGTCGATCAGGGCCTCGGCCGCGGAACGTACGGACGGGTCGCCGTACGCGTCGCGGAGCAGCTCGCGGGCCTGCACCAGCAACCCCTCCGGGCCCGGCTCGCGGCCCGCCTCCGTGAGGAAGGCGAGGGGGTCCGTCTCGACGTCCAGACAGCCCCGGCTGCCGCAGTAGCAGGGGCGGCCCTCGGAGTTGACGGTGAGGTGGCCCACCTCCAGGGCGAGGCCCGAACTCCCGGTGTGCAGGCGGCCGTCGA
Organism: Streptomyces sp. NPDC058284; assembly: GCF_042881135.1. Classification (NCBI taxonomy): domain Bacteria; kingdom Bacillati; phylum Actinomycetota; class Actinomycetes; order Kitasatosporales; family Streptomycetaceae; genus Streptomyces; species Streptomyces sp. NPDC058284. Next base: position 23,237 of record NZ_JBHVYE010000029.1, on the reverse strand, counting down.
GGACGAGGGCGCCGCCGACGCCCCGGTGGCCGGTCGCCACGCACAGCAGATCCCGCGCGCCGCGACCCGCGCCGTGCCGGTGCTCGGCCAGCGCCGCGAGGTTCACGTCGTTGCCCGCGAAGGCCGGTCCCGCGATGCCCGCGTCACGTACGCAGTCGGCGAAGATCTGGCGGACCTGCGCCCCCGCGGCCCACGCCACATGCAGCGGGTTGAGGGCGGTGCCCTCCGGTTCGGCCACGGCGGACGGGACGGCGAGCCCCGCGCCCACGCACCGCCTGCCGGTCTCCCGCAGAAGCTGCGCGCCCGCCTCGACGACCGCCCCGATGACCTGCGCGGGGTCGGCGCCGACGGTCTCGCAGCCCGGCGTGGTGGCCACGATGCGGCCACCGAGCCCGACCAGTGCCGCCCGGAAACCGTCGGCGTGCACCTGCGCGGCCAGCGCCACCGGCCCCTCCGCCGCGACCGAGAGCCGGTGCGAGGGCCTGCCCTGCGAGCCCGCGGCGGCGCTGGGCCTCGCGTCGATCCGGATCAGGCCGAGCGCCTCCAGCTCGGCGGCGACGGCGCCCGCCGTGGCACGGGTGACGCCAAGCTCGGCGGTGAGCACGGCACGGGTGGGAGCGCGCCCGGTGTGGACCAGTTCGAGCGCGGGACCGAGCGCGCCGCGCCCTCGCTCCAGGCGGGTGCGCGTGGTCACTTCCCCCTCGGCACGGGGATCAGCCTTGCCGTTCATGAGGGCGAGTCTCCCATGATCCGTACACGGCCCGGCCGTTCCGCCGTCATCCGCCCGTTCCTCTCCGTAACCGTTCGGTGTCGTCCTTCGGAATCGCCCTGTGCGCCGTCCTTAATCGCCTTGAACGCCACCCGCACCCGCCCCTACCCTGACTTTGTGCCGCTACTAAACAAACTAGGGACCGCAGCGTCGCGGCCCATCGACCATGACCTCCGCCGCCTGCGCATCGCACTGACCGTCTTCTTCGCCCTCGACGGCTTCGTCTTCGCCGGCTGGGTCGTCCGCATCCCCGCCATCAAGCAGCAGACCGGGGCGTCGGCGGGCGAACTGGGGCTCGCGCTGCTCGCCGTCTCCGCCGGGGCCGTGGTCACCATGACACTCACCGGGCACCTCTGCCGGCGCTACGGCAGCATCCCGATGACCGTGGCCTGCGGGGTGGCGCTGCCGCTCAGCGTCGCACTGCCGCCGCTGACGGGCTCGGTCCTCGTGCTCGGCCTCGTGCTGCTGTTCTTCGGGGCCGCGTACGGCGGGATCAGCGTCGCGATGAACAGCGCGGCCGTGGATCTCGTACGCGCGTTGCAGCGCCCGGTGATGCCCAGTTTCCACGCCGCGTTCAGCCTCGGCGGCATGCTCGGCTCCGGCCTCGGCGGCCTCGTCGCGGGACACCTCTCCCCCACCCGCCACCTGCTCGGCATCACCGTCGTCGGCCTGGCGATCACCGCGGCGGCGGCGCCCGCCCTGCTGCGGTACGGGACGCCGGACCGCCTACGGAAGGCCGACGATGCCCCTGCCCGTGACCAGGCCGCCGCCCCGGTGGAACCGGCCGGTGGTGCACGACGGATGGACCGCCGCACGCGCGGGCTCGTGATGGTCTTCGGGTTCATCGCACTGTGCACGGCGTACGGCGAGGGCGCCATCGCGGACTGGGGCCCCCTCCACCTGGAGGACGACCTGCACGCGCACCCGGGCGTCGCCGCCGCGGGCTACGCCTGCTTCGCCTTCGCCATGACCATCGGCAGACTCTCCGGCACCGCGCTCCTCGAACGGCTCGGCAGGACCCGCACGGTGGTCGCCGGCGGCGCGACGGCGTGCGCCGGAATGCTGCTCGGCGCGCTCGCCCCTTCGACCGGACTCGCCCTCGCGGGGTTCGCCGTCACCGGGCTCGGGCTGGCCAACATCTTCCCGGTGGCGGTCGAACGGGCGGGCGCCCTCGCCGGTCCCGGCGGGGTCGCCGCCGCGTCGACGCTGGGCTACGGCGGCATGCTGATCGGGCCGCCGCTGATCGGCTTCATGGCGGACTGGTACTCGCTGCCCACGGCGCTCACGAGCGTCGCACTGCTCGCCGCCGTCGCGTCGGTCATCGGCTTCGCGACACGTCATACGGAGCGTACGGAACGGACCGAACGGATGGAACGGGCGAAGGCCCCGGAAACCGCGCGGGCCGCGGAACGCGGGGAACGTACGACGCCTACGGAAACGGTCTGACATCAACCGGAGGCTCCGGTTCGAGCCCGCTCCATCCGACACACTTCGCCCTATGGATATTTCCGAGCACATCCAAGTGGTGGACAGGGAAGGCCAGTTGCTGGCCAAGGCCGCCGCCGAGGCGGGGCCCGACACCAAGGTTCCCACCTGCCCCGACTGGCAGGTGCGGGACCTGCTGCAGCACACGGGGATGGTCCACCGCTGGGCCGCGGCCTTCGTCGCCGAACGGCGCACGTCGTACCGGCTCGGCGGTGAACTCCCCGACCTCGACGGCGAGGCGCTCGTCGAGTGGTTCCGCGAGGGGCACGCCGCGCTCGTCGCGACGCTCACCGCTGCGCCGCCCGACGTCGAGTGCTGGGCGTTCCTGCCCGCCGCTTCCCCCCTGGCCTTCTGGGCCCGGCGGCAGGCGAACGAGACGACCATCCACCGGGTGGACGCCGAGTCCGCGCGCGGCGGCACACCGTCACCGATCGGCGCCGAGTTCGCCGTGAACGGCATCGAGGAGTTGCTGCTCGGCTTCCACGCGCGGCAGAAGAGCCGGGTCCGCAGCGCGGAACCGCGCGTACTGCGGGTGCGGGCCACGGACGCGCCGGACGAGCGGACATGGACCGTACGCCTCTCCGAGGGACCACCGGTCACCGAGCGCGGCGCGACGGCGCCCGCGGACTGCGAGGTGTCGGGGCCGGCGGCCCGCCTCTATCTGGCGCTGTGGAACCGGCTGCCGTTCCCGGAGGTCACGGGCGACCGCTCGCTGGCGGCGCTGTGGCGGGAGAGGTCCGCGATCGTCATGGGCTGATGGCACCGGCCCGCGGATCGGTCGCGGGGCGCGCCGCCGCTCAGCTCATGGAGCCGTCGAGCATCCGCTTCAGGACCGCCCGCTGCAGGGGCCGCACCTCGGCGTGGAGGGCGCGTCCCTTGCCGGTGAGGGAGACGCGCACGCCGCGACGGTCCTCGCTGCACATTCCGCGCTCGACGAGGCCGTCCTTCTCCAGACGCCCGATGAGGCGGGAGAGCGCGCTCTGGCTCAGGTGGACCTGCGCGGAGATCTCCTGCACCCGGAACGAACAGCCGCCGTCGTCCGACGACCCTTCGGCCAGTACGTCGAGGACCTCGAAGTCACTCGCCCCGAGGCCGTGCGGGTGGAGCTCACGGTCGAGTTCGCACAGTGTGCGCGCATGCACCGCGAGAATGTCGCGCCATTGGTCCACGAGCCCCTGCTCGGCTGTTTTCGCCGCCATGGCATCGCACGGTAGCAGAATCGCGCGGGTTTGTTGCACCGGCATTAAATGCACATGCAATTACATGCGTCCCAGCTCCTGCGCGCACCTGCGCAGTCAGCCCAGCCAGCCCGGCCGGACCAGGCCCGACTCATAGGCAAGGACGACGAGTTGGGCGCGGTCGCGGGCGCCCAGCTTCACCATGGCCCTGCTCACGTGCGTCTTGACGCACCCAGGCTTGGACTGACGAGGATACCGGGCCTTCGGCCAGCTCAGCGCGGGTACTACTCGTGGCGTAGTACGGCGGCACGGGGACGCCCACGGGGGCGGGCTACAGGCCACGCCGCCGCGCCGTGTCAGCGCTTGCGGACGAGCCGCCGCGTGATCTCGTCAGGGTCCGCGTTCGGCCCCCAGGTCTGGAACGTCCGGCCGTTCGCGAGGTTCACGACCCACCACCCGTCAGGCTCCGCGTAGAACGTCCCCAGGGGCCGACCGTTGCCCTTCGCGTAGACGAGAAAGATCCCGTCCGGCTCGCGCCACAGCAGTACGTCAGCCACAGCCCTACGCGCTCCGTCGCTCGCGGACGGGCGGCCCCTCGGGCAGCTCGGCCACCTCCGAGCGGTGCTCGCGAAGCGGCTCGCGGAAGTCCACGAACTCATCCATCCCCACCGTCAGCAGTTCGGCCGCATGGACCGTCAGCGGCAGGTGTCCGGGCTCCTCCCACGAGATCCGCACGCGGGGCGTCCCGGTGACGCCGTGAGTGTCGGTCGTGTGGGCCACGGTCAGCCACTCGCCCTCGTGCTGGACGCGGTGTCCGGGCAGCAGCCGAAGCGCTCGAAGACTGTTCACGAACTTCCCTGCCTTCTCGGTCACTTCGCGTCCTTCTCGTCCTCACGGACCACGAACGCATCCGACCCCCGGAGCCGCCGGAACGCGCGGTGACCGGACCGGCCCGCGTGCTCCAGACACGCCACGTCCACGGGGGCCGCGTCGGGCTCCGGGCCCGTGCTCCAGCCGCACGCCTTGCACGTCGCGGAGTAGGCGGCGGGTACGTCCGGGTGCTCGGTGATTCGGTGGGTCACGAACCGCAGCACGCCCCGCACGCTCACCGCGTCCCCTCCTCGCGGCGGCGGTGTTGCGGGCACGTGCACTTTGGCCAGCGGGCCGACACGTCGGGTAGCCCGTCGGCCGGGTCCGGCTTCACCTCCACCACGTCGTGCGGCTCGGTGCGCGTCCCGTCAGGCTTGATCTCGTACACCGCGATTCTCAGCACGGCCCGCCCCCGTCCGTCGTCCGGACGTGATCGGCGTCGCGGGTGGACACGGTCCGGAGACTTTCGGGCGGCGCGTCCCACGGCTCGCCGCCGTCCTCGGGGACGACGTGGACGAGCCCCTTCGCGATGTGCTCGACCTTGCCGATGCTGGACGTACGCAGGTCCACCACCCGGGAGCCGGTAGGCGGGTACAGGTCGGGGTTGTCGTCAGTCTCCTCGTCGGGGACCGTGGGCTTCGGCAGGCCCGCGAGGATCGCAGCCGTCAGCGCCTCGGCCGTCTCGATGTTGCAGCGCGCGAGATCCACCAGGATCGGCCCGCTCTCGAAACTCGTCGTATCAAGTCGCAACGAGGGGAGCTTGATTCCCGCGCGAGCGAGCGCGGCTTGAAGTCCGCCTAGCGCGGCCTCGCCCCGCTTGAGTCGCTGCGCGGGACTCTCCTTCGCCCGCCCGGTCGTCCTAGTCGCTCGCGTCGTCATTCGACGACCGTAAGCGGGAGGTGACCCTACGTTAGGGCCGAACTGTCCCCGTGCCTCGCCTGTCCCCCTACGCGGCGGCCAGTACCCCTACCTCGTCGGCGAGTTGCTGCGCGTCGGAGCGGAGCGGCCCCCGACTGTCCTTCGCGAGGTCGTACGCGAGCCCGCGCGCCGAAGGGGTGTAGCGGACCGTCTCCGGCGACGCCTCTTGCGCCCGCTTCAGCCAGTGCACCGCGCCCGCGAGGTCCTTCCGTTGGCGCTGCGCGCGGGCCAGCTCCACGAGCACGCGGGAGCGGCGTTCCACGCTCGGCATGGCGGCCAGGTCGATGGACTCGGCGCGCGTCATCGCGAGCCCCGGAGTCCGGAGGTCCACGCCGACACTCACGCCGTGGAAGTCGGTGTTCGCCCGCCCGAACACGGTCCACGAGTGGACGTACCCGTTGGGCAGCCGGTCGGCGGTGCGGTCGGCCTCGTCCCAGTGCCGCCACGCGTCGCCCTCGCGGCCCTCACGGGCGCACGTCACGGCCGCGTGAAGGTGCAGAGCCCCGAACATGCCCCGGAGGTCGTCGGAGCCGTCTTCGAGCCTCGGCCGGAGCGCGTCGGCGGCCTCGGCCACGACCTGTACGGCCTCCTCGGCGTACCCGTTCTCGCGGAGCCCGTTCCCGAACGTCCAGGCGGCTCCGGCGAGGCTCAGCGGGTTGTCTGCGTCCTGCGCGGCGGTACGACCCCGGTCCGCGATGATCCAGTACAGCTCGGCCTCGACGCTGTACGCGGTCACCTGCTGCGCCAGGTGGTAGACCTCGGCGAGAGCCGCGTACGCCTCGCGCCTTGCCGGGCCTTCTAGTTGGTGGGGGAGAACCTGGGCGTCGCGGATGAGCGCGGGCAGCAGCGCGCTTACCTCGGTGCGCTGGAAGCGGGACGCGTGCCACAGGGTCCACGCCTCAGCGACGCGGCCCTTCAGCACGTCCACAGACGTACCGAGCACCTGCGGCCCGGACTGGAACAACGAGCCCCGCACGGCGTCACGTACGCCGCTCGCGGCCGTAAGCATCAGCTTCCCGCCAGGAGCCACAGGGCGGGGCGACGGGTCGCCCGTCAGAACCGACAGGTCCGAGAGCTTGAGCGCGCTCGCGAGACGGACGAGTAGCCCATGGTTGTGGAGTTGCCGCTTCCCGGTCTCAATCTTCTTCAGCCAGTCCGGCCCACGGCCACAGAGCCCCGCGAGTACAGGGCGGCTCATACCTGCCCGCTCGCGGTGGTACTTGATCCGCTCGCCGGTCGTTGCGTCCTCGGGAAGTGCGTCCGTCATGGGGTAGCTCCCTGGTGTCAAGCCCTTGTGGCCAGCGTACGGCGCGAAGCCGTCCAGCGGCAGGGGATCACGGGCCAGGCCCCGGAAAACAGAACAAGGCCCCGGAGCCAACCACGTCCAACGTGGTCCGACTCCGGGGCCTTGCTCCCGAGAGGGTCACATGACGACGTCACCCCCAGTGCATCGCCACGCGCTGCGTTCTGCGCCCGCTCGTTCGCGGTCAGCCGTGCCGTGCTCGTGCGGCTCGCAGAGCCTTCGTGTGCGGGTCCAGGTGTCCGCGCTCGGCCGTCGTCACCTTGGCCAACTCCTTGGCCTCGGTGGGAAGTTTGAGGGCCCGCGTCAGCGCTCCGTAGGTCGTCCCGTGTGCGCGGATCTCGGCGAACAGCGGGTTCGCGACCGGTTGTCCCTTCGAGCCCGGCACGGTCGCGGGAGCGTCGGCCGCCGCGTCCTCCAGGGCGGCCAGCTCGTCCAGCGTGTCCGCTGCGCGGCGGAGCGTCGCCCACTCGCCAGCCCCGGACACGTTCTTGTCCACGAAGGTTCCGACCACGCGCCACCCGTTGCGGTCGCAGTGGTCTTGGCACTCTCGTACCTGCGCCTCGGCCGACACAGAAGCCTGGTCGGCATGGCTTACGCGGACGTAGATGATGACGGACTTCACGGGTGGTGCTCCTAGGTCTGTTGCCTAGGCGCGTTGTGCGCCCCGTGAGCCGGGTTGTTCGCGCGACCTAGGCAGCGGTCTACCTAGGTGCGCCGGGGGCGGGCCCTGTCAGCCCAACCAGCCGGGGCGCACAAGGCCCGACTCGTACGCGATCACGACCATCTGAGCGCGGTCGCGTACCCCCAGCTTCGTCATCGCACGTGAGACGTGCGTTTTCGCGGTGAGCGGGCTGACCACGAGGCGGCGGGCGATCTCCTCGTTGGAGAGACCGATGCCGACCAGGGCCATCACCTCGCGTTCCCGCTCTGTCAGTTCACCGAGGGCACCGACGGCCGCAGGTTCCTTGGAGCGCGCCGCGAACTCGGCGATGAGGCGGCGCGTCACGCCCGGCGAGAGCAGCGCGTCCCCGTCGACCACCGCCCGCACCGCCCGCAGGAGTTCGTCCGGCTCGGTGTCCTTGACCAGGAAGCCGGAGGCCCCGGAACGGATCGCCTCGAAGACGTACTCGTCCAGTTCGAAGGTGGTGAGCATGACCACCTTCACGTCGTCGAGGCCGGGCTCGCCGGTGATCCGGCGGGTGGCGGCGAGACCGTCGAGCAACGGCATGCGGATGTCCATCAGAACGACGTCGGGACGCAGTTCGCGCACCATCCGCACGGCCTGTTCGCCGTCGGCGGCCTCACCCGTGACCTCGATGTCCGGCTGCGCGCCGAGTAGCGCCTTGAAGCCTGCCCTGACCAGGGACTGGTCGTCGGCGAGCAGTACGCGGATCACTGGTCCTCCCGAGGTGCGGTGCGGGCCCTTGGTTCACGGCCCGCCGCCAAGGGAAGCACGGCGGTCACGCGGAAGCCGCCGTCGGGCCGCGGGCCCGCCTCGATCGTGCCGTCGAGGGCGGCGGCACGCTCCCGCATCCCGGCGAGTCCGTTGCCGCTGCCGCCCGCGTCGGCGCCGGTGGACGGTCCTTCGTCGTCGATGCGCAGGGTGAGCGAGGCCGCCTCCTGGTGCACCAGCACGCGCGCGTGGCGTGAACCGGAGTGGCGTACGACGTTCGTCAGCGCCTCCTGGACGATGCGGAACGCGGCGAGGTCCGCACCGGGCGGCAGCTTCCCGGTGGCGCCTTCGGTGGTGACGTCGACGGTGAGGCCCGCGCTTGCCGCCTGCTCGACGAGTTCGGGCAGCCGGTCCAGACCGGGCGCCGGGGCGCGGGGCGCGTCCCCCGGCGCGCGCAGGGTGTCGAGGACCTGGCGCACCTCGCCCAGCGCCTCCTTGCTCGCGGCCTTGATGGTGGTCAGTGCGGTGCGGGCCGCTTCCGGGTCGGAGTCGAGCAGGGCCAGGCCGACGCCCGCCTGGACGTTGATGACGGAGATGCTGTGCGCGAGGACGTCGTGCAGCTCCCGCGCCATCCGCAGCCGCTCCTCGTCCGCGCGCCGCCCGGCGGCCCGAGCACGCTCGGCGCGCTCCTTGACCCACTGCTCACGGCGTACGCGGCCGAGCTCGGACACGGCGATGATCGCGACGACCCAGACGGCGCCCGCGATCTCCTCGGCCCACGGGCGGGCACCGTCGTCGCCGGGCGGCAGCCAGCGGTACAGCCAGTGCGCGATCAGCAGATGCCCGGCCCAGAGCCCGCCGACGGCCCCCCAGCCCGCGCGCCGGTGCCCCGCGACGAGCGCGGTGAAGCAAGCCACCGCGACCGCCAGGAGGACGGGGCCGTACGGCAACCCGGCGCCGACGTAGACCAGCGTGAGCCCGGCGGTGGCGAACACGACGGGCACGGGGTGGCGGTGGCGCAGCAGGAGGACCGCCGTGGCCAGGAAGAGCAGCACCCTCGCGTAGGGGTTGAGCGGTTCGCGGCCGGGCTGGCCGTGCTCGGCGAAGCCGGAACCGATCTGCACGAACGCGGTGAGCAGGAAGGTCGTCAGCCAGGGCAGCCGCCGCCGCTCTGTCCGCTCCCCGGTCGCGGAATCCCATGGGTTCCGTGGGTTCCACCAAGGCGGGCCTTGTCGCCACATCGGTGGCCCGCCCCACGCCGGGGCCGGGCCGCCGGTCCTGCGTTCGCGCTGGTCGTCCATGACGGCAACGCTAGACCGCGAGGGCTCGGACGGGCGTCCGACGGGCGTGGTGATCACGCGTACTCCCGCGGGAGTAGCTGTGGGCGTACGGCGCCGTCGGGATGTCACGGCCGGCGGGCGACCCCGGCCGACAAGTGGACGCGGACATCCGTCGTCGCCACGCGGGCACTCCTGGCTCGTCCATGACCTCGGCCAGTCCCGAGCCGCGCCTCAACTCTGCGGCAACAGGCCCACACCATGGCCGAGTTGCGTCACCGCGTGCGCGAAGAACGGCGAGCGGTCCTCAACTAGGCGGTTGTACTGCCCGAACACCTCGAAGCTCACCAGCCCGAACAGCTGCGCCCACGCCGCGACCAGCGCCGTGATCGCAGCCGGTGGCAGATCGGGCGCGACATCCGCCGCGATCCGCTCCCCCTCGGTGCGCAGCGCGCCCCGCACCGGCTGAACGGCGAGTCCCCGGCCTTGATGGGCGTCGCGCACGACGCCGATGAGCAACTGCCCCACGCGCGCGGCAGCCCGAACGGTCGAGTCGGGCGCGCTGTATCCGGGGACGGGCGAGCCGTAGACGAGCGCGTACTCATGCGGATGCTCCAGCGCCCAGGCCCGCACCGCCTCACAGATCACGGTCCACCGGCGAAGGGGTTCTTGCCCGGAGGCGTCCGCGTGCGCGGCCTCGGCGGCGGCGCCGAGGGAGTCGTACGCGTCGATGATGAGTGCGGTCAGGAGGTCGTCGCGGCTCGGGAAGTAGCGGTAGAGCGCGGACGACGCCATGCCGAGCTCTCGGGCTACGGCGCGCAGGGAGAGCTTGGCCGCGCCGTCGGCGGCCAGCTGTCTGCGTGCCTCGTCCTTGATCGCGGCGGTCACTTCTTCGCGGGCACGGGCCCGGGCGCCCTTGGTGGCGCCGACGCTGCTGGTCATGCGGGTCAGTGTGTCATGGGGTGGAAGCGGTGCACGCGGTTGCGTGCGGCGCACACGATAGAGAGCACTGCTCTTGCTTTGGAGTGGCGAACTGGTGCACACTGCTCTCAGGCGAGAGCAGTGCTCTCGACAAGTAGCACTGATCCGAGAGCACTGCTCCGAGAGCCGCCCGCCCCACCAAGCCACGGGAGAGCACCATGTCGTCGACAGCCACCACCTCCTCCGCTTCGACCCGGCCCACGCGCCCCCCGTACTACCTGGCAGGCAGCCGCCTCAACGTCCGGCTCAACGGCGTGATCGGCTGGCTGGCACGGCACGGCGTCAGCCTGGCGGGCAGCGCCGAGCTCTCCGTGCGGGGCCGCAAGAGCGGCCAGATGCAGCGCGTGCCGGTCAACCCGTACACGCACGACGGCGACCGGTGCCAGTACCTCGTATCGGCGCGCGGGCACTCGCAGTGGGTGCGCAATATGCGTGCGGCCGGCGGCGGAGAGTTGCGGGTGGGGCGCAAAATGCGGGTGTTCAGCGCCGCGGAGGTGCCCGACGCGGAGAAGCTGCCGGTTCTGCGCGGCTATCTGGAGCGCTGGGGCTGGCAGGTCAACGAGTACTTCCAGGGCGTGACCTCCGACTCCTCCGACGAGGAGATCCTGGCGGTCGCACCGGACCACCCCGTCTTCCGGATCACCGTGCGCAAGTAGCGCCAGAGCGAGGCCGGGGCCGACGGCCCGGCCCAGACCCTGCCGGCCGCCCGCCAGAGACCATGCCCGCTCAGCACACGATCCGACGTGGCGGACGCCCCGGCCCGGCCCCTACGCCATGACGCGCGGGGCCAAGCCGTCCACGATGAGGCGGAGTCCCGCCTCGAACGCCGATTCGGGATCGACGCGTGGCATGTCGTCCGGCAGGTCCGGGCCGGCGCCGGGACCGGAGTCCGCCTGTTCTTCCAGGACGCTGCCGACCGTGAAGCGGCCGGCCGCCAGCATCGTCATCTGCGCGTCGCGCTCGGGCACGCCGGAGTCGACCAGGAAAGCCAGCTTGTGGCGGATCCGGTCGAGGTCCGCGGTGGGCGTGGAGCCGGCGTGGAGGCGCGCGCCGTCGCGACGCATCAGCAGGGTGCGCCGGAAACTGCGGGTGTTCGCCAGGAACCATTCGCGCCAGTCGTCCCCGGGCATCGGCAGCGGCGCGTTCGCATGGGGCGCCATCGCGGCCTGCGCCATGGCGGCCAGGAGGTCCTTCTTGGTGCGGAAGTACCAGTACAGCGAGGGCTGTTCGACGCCCAGACGCTTCGCCAGTCGCCGCGTACTGACGGCATCCAGGCCCACCTCGTCGAGCAGGTCGAGCGCCTCGGAGACCACGGTCTCACGGTTCATCTTCGTCACGTTGACAATCTATCGCCGATAGAGAACTCTGAGCGGAATCATTCACTGATAGATTTTGGGGTGAGCGCACATGAGACAGGGTTCAAGGACGCGGCCCTTGCGCATCCTCATCGCCGGCGGCGGAGTCGCGGGGCAGGCGCTGGCCTTCTGGCTGACGAGGGGCGGCCACCGCGTGACCGTCGTCGAACGCTTCCCCGCACTGCGGGCCACCGGCGCCCAGGTCGACCTGCGGGGCCAGGGCATCGAGGCCGTCCGCCGCATGGGGCTTCTCGACGACGTCCGGGACAGACTCGTGGACGAGAAGGGCGTCGCCTTCGTCCACGCCCGCGGCAGGGCCCGGGCGACGATCATGGCCAACACCTCCGGGCGGGGCCGCCAGACACTGACGTCCGAGTACGAGATCATGCGTGGCGACCTGGTACGCATCCTCCACGACGCGACCAAGCACGACGTCGAGTACGTCTTCGGCAACAGCGTGAGCGGTTTCGAGCAGGACGAGCACCACGTCGTCGCGCACTTCTCCGACGGGTCGTCCGGCGCGTTCGACCTCCTGGTCGGCGCGGACGGACAGGGATCACGCATCCGTCAAGGAATGCTCCCGGAGGGCTTCGACCCGTATTGGCGGGTCGGCATCCACATGGCGTACTGGTTCGTCCCGCGCATCGATTCCGACAGCGACATCCGGGACACCTATATGGCCCCGGGTGGCCGTCAGATCATGCGCCGCAGCCACAACCCGACCGAGACGCAGGCCTACTTCGTGCTGCGAGAGGCATCGGAGGAAGCCTCGGCGATCCATCGGGCGTCCGTCGAACGTCAGCGGGAGTTCTGGGCGAACAGGTTCCGCGACGCCGGGTGGCAGACCGGGCGCTTCATCGAGGGCATGGGGACCAGTCCCTTCTTCTACTCCCAGGAGATCGCACAGGTGCGCACCGACACCTGGTCCAAGGGCCGCGTGGTCCTGGCCGGGGACGCCGCGCACTGCGCTTCCCCCTATAGCGGCATGGGAGTCTCCGGCGGCCTGGTCGGCGCGTGCGTCCTGGCCGACGAGATCAACCGGCACCCGGACGATCTGCCTACGGCACTGGCGAACTACGACACCGTGCTGCGGCCCTTCGTCAACGAGATCCAGGCCGAGGTCAATCCGCGGCTCCTGCGCCTGGGCATGCCGATGACCCGGGGCGCCATAGAGGCCTTCCAGACGATCACCGCGCTGGCCTGCTTCCTGCACATCCCCGACCTCGCCGCGCGCTGGTCGAAGGAGGACCGCGGCGGCGACTGGCAGCTTCCCCCGAGCCGGGCGCAGGCGGGCTGCTAGGTTCACCGGCATGGCTGAACTCGGACCCGTCACCTGGCCACCCGCCCCGATACGGACCGAACGGCTCATGCTCCGCGAGTCCGAGGGCGGGGATCGGGCGGCGTTCGTCGAGTTGCTCGCGTCGCCGGAGGTGGGCACCTACATCGGTGGCCCTCGGCCGCGCGAGGAGCTCGAGCGCGCGATGCCCGCGGTCCCCGGGCGGCGCCCCGGCCTCTTCGTGATCGAACGCGACGGAGCGATGATCGGCACTGTCGAGTTCAAACGGCGCGACGCGGAGCCCCGGACCCCTGCACGTCCGGAAGCCGGAGAGGCCGAACTTGGCTATCTGCTCCTGCCGCGCGCGTGGGGACACGGATACGCCGCGGAGGCGTGCGCCGCCGCGCTCGACTGGTGCGCCCGCGCGCTGCCCGGCGAACCGGTGGTCCTCTGCACCCAGACCGCCAACGACCGCTCGATGCGTCTCGCGGCGAAGCTGGGCTTCACCGAGGTGCAACGGTACGAGGCGTGGGGCGCCGAACAGTGGATGGGCATCCGGTTCCCCGTCCCGCAGCCCGCTTGAGCCACCGCTTCTCCTGCCCTGCGCGCAAGAAGCCGCTCACCGAATCGGCCGGCTAGCTCGCCCACTCCCGCAGCAGCCTCTCCCGCTCCGCGCCGCGAGGCGTTCCGCCCTCCCGCGCGCGGCCCCACTCCGACATGGCCGCCAGCGTCGTCTCCATCGTCGCGGCGCCCTCCGTGAGGCGGGACAGGAGGGCGCGGGAGAGGTCGACCTCGGTCTGGGGGTAGCCGATGGCCGCGGCTACGTAGGCGCTCAGCTCGTACTCGCCGCGCGCCGATGCCACGCGTACCGTCATCATCGCCGCGGCCTCGTCCACCCGGCCGGGGCTCATGGGCAGGGCAAGCTCCTTGACCGTTCCCAGAGCCACGGACGTGACCGCGCCGACCCGCCGCATCAGGGACTTCACCGGGACGTCCGCCACCGTCAGGGCGTGCACGTCCTCCCACGGGTGGAGACCGGACTGACCGTCGCCGAGGGCCACCACCCCCTGCGGGGTCAGGCGTACCCCGGGAGCCAGACCGGACGGCTTCGCGCCCACGTACACGTCGCCCTCGGCGATCCAGAACAGGCCGATCATGGCCATGTGTTGCTCACTTCTCCCGATATCCCGACGACAGCTGCGCCGCCGTCATCACCTCGTGCGCGGGGGCCCGCGTCGTCTAGCGTTCCCGTGCCTGCAAGACACGGCCCACCATGGGGTGGGTGCGGACCAGCTCGGCCAGCGTCGTCGAGCCGCGCGTGATCCTCGCGAACGCGTTCCACGCGGGGCGGAAGGTCGTGATCGCCGTGTGCACCATGCCGGGGCGGCGCTCGAAGGCCTTGAGCAGGCGGCGCCCGACGCTCATCTCCACGCCGAGGCCCGCCTTGACGGCGAAGGCGTAGTTCAACGCCTGGCGGCGGGCGTCCACCGCGTCGTGCGCCTCCGCGATCCGCACGGCCCACTCCCCCGCGAGCCGGCCGGAGCGCAGCGCGAAGGAGATGCCCTCGCGGGTCCACGGCTCCAGGAGTCCCGCGGCGTCACCGCAGACCAGGACCCGGCCGCGCGAGAGCGGCGAGTCGTCACTGCGGCAGCGCGTCAGGTGCCCCGAGGAGATGCTCGGCTCGAAGCCCGCGAGGCCGAGCCGGGCGATGAAGTCCTCCAAGTACCTCTTGGTGGCCGCGCCTTCGCCGCGCGCGGAGATCACGCCGACGGTGAGGGTGTCGCCCTTGGGGAAGACCCAGCCGTAACTGCCCGGCATCGGCCCCCAGTCGATGAGCGCCCGTCCGGCCCAGTCCTCCGCGACGGTCTCCGGCACCGGGATCTCGGCCTCCAGGCCGAGGTCGACCTGGTCGACCTTCACGCCGACATGTGCCCCTATGCGGCTGGCGCTGCCGTCGGCACCGACGACGGCGCGCGCGAGGACCCTCTCGCCGCCCTGCAGCACGACGGCCACGGTGCGCCGGTCGGGCACCTCGGGGCCGTGCTGCTCCACGCGCGCGACGGTGGCACCGGTGCGCAGCTCGGCGCCCGCCTTCTGGGCGTGCTCGACGAGCTGCTGGTCGAACTCGGGGCGGTTGACGAGCCCGAAGAGCATCTGGCGGGAGCGGCGGGTGCGCGTGTACTTGCCGTCGAGGGAGAACGTCACCGCGTGCACGCGGTCCCGCAGAGGCAGTTCGAAGCCGGGCGGCAGCGAGTCGCGCGAAGGGCCGATGATGCCGCCGCCGCACGTCTTGTAGCGCGGGATGTCGGCTTTCTCCAGAAGGAGCACCGTGCGTCCCGCGACGGCTGCCGCATAGGCCGCGGAGGCCCCGGCGGGGCCGGCTCCGACCACGACGACGTCCCACACGTGCCGGGTGTCGTCCGCTGAGTTCTCGCTGCTCACGTTGGTCTACCGCTCCTGATCCCGCTGTTGGCCGCGCTTTCCTCAGGCATCCTACGGCGGAGGCCCGCGGGCCCCTCCTGTGGGAGGATCACATCTACCCACATGTACAACGTCGCACCTATGAGGAGCGTGCCCATGTCGCCGGATCCGATCGCCGAGACCGTCGCCTCACTGATGCCGAGGGCGAAGGCGGAGCTCACCGAACTGGTGGCCTTCAAGTCGGTGGCGGACTTCGACCAGTTCCCGAAGAGCGAGAGCGAGGCCGCGGCCGGGTGGGTCGCGGACGCGCTGCGCGCCGAGGGCTTCCAGGACGTCGCGCTGCTCGACACCCCGGACGGCACGCAGTCGGTGTACGGCTTCCTGCCGGGCCCCGAGGGCGCGCCGACGGTCCTCCTCTACGCGCACTACGACGTGCAGCCGCCGCTCGACGAGGCCGCGTGGGCCACGCCGCCCTTCGAGCTGACCGAGCGCGACGGCCGCTGGTACGGCCGGGGCAGCGCCGACTGCAAGGGCGGCGTCATCATGCACCTGCTCGCGCTGCGCGCCCTGAAGGCGAACGGCGGCGTCCCCGTGCACGTGAAGGTGATCGCGGAGGGGTCGGAGGAGCAGGGCACGGGCGGCCTCGAGCGGTACGCGGAGGAACACCCCGAGCTGCTCGCCGCCGACACGATCATCATCGGTGACGCGGGCAACTTCCGGGTCGGTCTGCCGACGGTGACGTCGACGCTCCGCGGCATGACGCTCGTCCGCGTCAGCGTCGACACCCTCGAAGGGAACCTGCACTCCGGGCAGTTCGGCGGCGCCGCCCCGGACGCGCTCGGCGCACTGGTGCGCACGCTGGACTCGCTGCGCGCCGAGGACGGTTCGACGACGGTCGACGGTCTGACGAGCGACGCCGCCTGGGACGGACTGCAGTACGAGGAGGCCTCGTTCCGCAAGGACGCGAAGGTCCTCGACGGCGTCGAACTCATCGGTGAGGGCACCGTCGCCGACCGCATCTGGGCCCGCCCCGCCGTCACGGTCCTCGGCATCGACTGCCCGCCGGTGGTCGGTGCGACGCCGTCGGTGCAAGCGGCGGCGCGGGCGCTGATCAGTCTGCGGGTGCCGCCGGGCGTGGACGCCGCCGAGGCGACGAAGCTGCTGCGGGCGCACCTGGAGGCGCACACTCCGTGGGGCGCGCGGGTACGCACGGAGCAGATCGGTCAGGGCCAGCCGTTCCGCGCGGACACGACGAGCCCGGCGTACGCGGCGATGGCCGAGGCGATGAGCGAGGCGTACCCGGGCGAGGAGATGCAGTACGCGGGCCAGGGCGGCTCGATCCCGCTCTGCAACACCCTCTCGGCGCTCTACCCGCGGGCCGAGATCCTGCTGATCGGCCTGAGCGAGCCGGAGGCGCAGATCCACGCGGTGAACGAGAGCGTGTCGCCGCAGGAGCTCGAGCGGCTCTCGGTGGCCGAGGCGCTGTTCCTGCGGAAGTACGCGGCGAGCTGACCGGCTCCGACCGGGGCGGGCGCATGGCCGGCAGCCGAGCGCCCGCCCCGGCCCCGCCCGGCGTGCCGGGTACTGAATCCGCGTACCGCGCGGCAAGGAACGTCAGGTGTCGAAGCGGCGGCGGGCGGCCTCGATGTGACCGAGGTACTGGTGCGTCCAGCCGCACATTCCGTCGACCGTGGCGCGCAGGGCCCGGCCCGGCTCGGTGAGGGTGTACTCGACCCGGGGCGGCACCGTGGGGTGGACGGTCCGCTCGACCAGGCCGTAGCGCTCCAGCATGCGCAGGTTCTGGGTGAGCATCTTGTGGCTGACGCCCTCGACCTCGTTCCGCAACTCGCTGAAGCGCAGCGTCCGTTCGCCGAGGGCCTCGATGATCAGGAACGCCCACTTGTTGGCGACGTCCGAGAAGATCTCCCGCGCCAGGGAGTCCGCGCGCCTCAGGTCCGCGTCTTCGGGCGAGCCCGTGTACCGCTTGGTCACCATGGGGTTCCTCGGTCGCTTGAACGTGCGTTCTGCCGGATACGCGCCCACTCTCCTATGGTTCCCGGGTAACCACAAGAGAGTATGCGGGCGTCGCTCCGGAGCGCATGGCTACCCGCTGACGGGGACGCCCGCCTCCAGGTAGAGCGCGGCGCCGCGTTCGCGTGCGCGCAGCGCCCAGCGCAGTCGTTCGTAGCGCACGGCGGGCAGGAGTTCGGCGGCCTCCTGCTCGGTGACGAAGCGCCAGCCGCGCAGTTCCGGGCCGGGAAGCAGCATGCGGCGGGCATCCTCGCCCTGGAGCCTGCCGCCGTCGAAGAGGAGGCGCATGCCTCCGTAGCCGGGCGGCTGCGGCGGTTCCCAGTCGGCCACCAGCAGGCGCGGGGTGCGGTCGAGCCGGATGCCGGTCTCCTCCGCCACTTCGCGTACGCCCGCGCGCGCGGGAGCCTCGCCGGGCTCGACGACTCCGCCCGGGAACTCCCAGCCCGCCTTGTACGTCGGGTCGACGAGCAGCACGCGGTCCTGCTCGTCGAAGAGCAGTACGCCCGCGGCGAGGGTCTCCGAGGTGGGCTCCGGGGTCTGCACGATGTCGCACACGGAGGCGCTCTCGGTGCGGACGGCTTCGGCGACGCGTTCGGCGGTCTCGTACGGGGTGAGGGAGCTGGTGTCGATGCGGTGGGCGTCGGCGTCCAGCCAGGCGGCGCGGGCGGCGAGGTACGGCTCGATGTGGTCGAAGGACCACTGGCGCACGCGCAGGTCCCCGTCGGGCTGGTCCGGGGGCACGTCGCGGCCCGATATTCGCTCGCGCAGGATCGTTTCGTCCGGGGCGAGCAGTACGTGGCGCACGGGGATCCTGCGCGCGGCGAGACCGCCGAAGATCTCGTCGCGGTACTCCTGGCGCAGCAGCGTCATCGGCACCACGAGGGTGCCGCCCACCTCGGCGTGCAGGGCGGCGGCGGTGTCGATGACGAGGCGGCGCCAGATCGGCAGGTCCTGACAGTCGCTCACCTCGTCGAGGCGCTTGGGCGGCAGCAGGTACGGCAGTGCGCCGCCGATGACCTCGGGGTCGAAGAGTGTGCTGTTCGGGATCAGCTCGATCAGTTCCCGCGCGGCGCTGGTCTTGCCCGCACCGAACGTGCCGTTGATCCAGACGATCACGGTTCCCCCTCTTCTGTTGGCCCCCTGTGGCTTGCCCGTAACACCCTGCCATGGAAACCCGGCACTGATGGGAGCGGAGTGGTCCGCGGCATACGGGTGTCAGGCCACCCCCACACTTCCCCCCTGACTCAACAGCAGGCATTCCGTCAAGGCGCTTCCGTAATCTTCACCCCAACGCGTGGCGAACTCCTTGCATGAAACGTTCCGGCACTCCGAACCGCTCCGGACCCCGCTAGCGTTTCACCACAGGCACCCCGGCCCCCGGTGACTCGCACAGCGGACACTTCGGCTTGGCCGCGCTTTTCGGAGCACTTCGGCCCGGCGCTGGGGGGGTACATGCGACAGGACACACTGAGCGAATTCACCTGCGAGGACTCGGATCGACCGCCTCGGGTGTACGGCCTCGACCACGCGGTCGTGGTCGAACTGCACGGCGAGATCGACGTCGTCACCTTTCACGGATCGGCGCCGCTCCTCGACGCCGTGGCGGCGGGGCCGGAGCCGCTCGTCATCATCGACCTCACACAGGTCGACTTCCTCGACTGCTCCGGCCTCGCCCTGCTGATGCGGGTCCGCCGTCGGGTGACCGACAGAGGCGGCCGCCTTCGCCTCGTCTGCACCCATCCGCTGACGCTGCGCGTCATGCGGGTCACGGGCCTCACGTCACTCCTGGCCCCGGCACCGACGCTCGGCGCGGCGCTGCTCGAACCGCCGGAGTCTCCGGAGTCCGCGGAGTCCCCGGAGTCCGCGGAGGACGGGGAGAGCTGACGCACCGACGGGATCCGGCGTGGGATCCGGCGGACGCCGCGTACGCCATCGGCCGGTCCCCGGCAGGGCGCACCGGATTGCGAGGGGGCTGCGAACATAATGCTGCCCATGAGCGACTCCGCACCGCCCGGCGGCACCGGTAAGGACACGGGCAGGGGCAGTACCAGGACCAGCGGCAGAGGCCGGCTCGCGCACAGTCTGGTGCCCATGACCGGGCGTGATCCTGAAGAGCACGAGCGGGCCTCCTCGCCGTTGGAGCTCCTGTTCGACCTGACCTTCGTGGTCGCGGTCGGCACGGCCGCCTCGCACTTCGCCGAGATGGCCGCCGAGGGGCATCCGGGGCAGGCGGTCACCGCGTTCGTCCTGGCGATGTTCGCGATCAGTGTCGCCTGGATCAGCTTCAGCTGGTTCGCCTCCGCCTTCGGCACCGACGACTGGCTGTACCGGGCCCTGACGATGGTGCAGATGGTCGGCGTCGTCGTGTTCTCCCTGGGACTGCCGGCGATGTTCCACTCCGTCGAGGAAGGGGGCCATCTCGAACTGCGCGTCATGGTGATCGGCTACATCGTCATGCGTGTCGCGATGGTCCTGCAGTGGTGGCGCGCCGCCCGCGAGTCCGCAGCGTTCCACGACGTCGGCAGGGCGAACATCCGCTGGACCGTGATCGCCCAGCTCGGCTGGGTCGTGGTCGCCTTCACCCCGCTGCCGCTCGCGGCCGTCTTCATCGCCTTCGTCCTGCTCGGCGCGCTGGAACTGGGCCTGCCGGTGCTCACGCAGGGCAGCGCGGGCGGGACGCCGTGGCACCCCCACCATGTCGCCGAGCGCTACGGCCTGTTCGCCATCATCGTGCTCGGCGAGGGCGTCGTCGGCACCGTCGCCTCCTCCGGCGACCTCCTCGGCGGCGCGGACGGGATGGACTGGAGCGGGAACGCCATCGCCGTCGTCATCGCCGGCGTCGGACTGACCTTCGGCATGTGGTGGGTGTACTTCGCCACGCCCTTCGGTGACATCCTCGTGCACCGCCGCGGGCGCGGGTACCTCTTCGGCTACGGTCACATTCCGCTGTTCATCGGGATCGCCGGCGCGGGCGCCGGACTGCACGTGGCGGGCCTGAAGCTGGAGCACCACTCCGAACTCGGCCATGTCGCGGTCGTCCTGTCCCTGGCGCTCCCGGTCGGCCTCTTCCTGCTCATGGTCTACCTGCTGCACACCTTGCTGATGTCCACCGCGGACCGCTTCCACCTGCTCCTGATCTCCCTGACCCTCGCCGTCCTGGTCCTGGCCGTCGTACTGGCCGCGGCGGGAGTCGCGATCGCCGTGTGCCTGCTGATCGTCATGGTCGCCCCCTTCCTCACCGTCGTCGGCTACGAAACGGTCGGCCACCGCCACCAGCAGCGGATGCTGGAAGAGCTCCGTACGCGGGACAGTTGACTGGGGCTCGGCGTCCACACCAGCGCAGGCACCAAGACCGGCAACCCCGCCGTCGACCAGAACTCGTTGGGCAGACAGGGCGAGGTCGTCACGTCGGACGGCGGGGACGACGGGGGTTCAAAGACAGGCTCTAAGCGGGCGCCCGGATCGTACGCCTCTTCGCCACGGACGCCGCGGACGGTATCGACTCGGACCACGGCGACTGGGCGGAGCCCACGCTCAGTTGCTGAGGGGCAGAAGAGAACCCTCAGCAAAGGCCGTAGGGGCTGGGTGAGTCGGCTGAGGCGGGAGGGGCGGGGCAGAGGCGTCGCCCCCCTCACCTCACCCGCCCACCGCGGACCGCAGGTCCACCGCCGCGCTCGGCTCGATGTCGAGCGCGGCCGCCGCCGCTCCCACCAGACCCGCGTCCGTGCCCATCAGCGCGGGCGCCACGGTCAGCCGTTGCACGAAGGAGAGCGCGGCGTAGTCCCGCAGGGCCCTGCGCAGCGGCGCGAAGAGGACCTCGCCCGCCTTCGCCACTCCCCCGCCGATCACCGCGATGTCGATCTCGACGAGCGTGGCCGTGGCGGCGATGCCCGCGGCCAGGGCCTGTGCCGCCCGCTCGAAGGAAGCGACGGCGACCGGGTCCCCGGCGCGCGCGGCGGTCGCCACCGCGGCCGCCGATGTGTCGCCGTCGGGGCCAGGAAGCCAGCCGTTCCGCACGGCGCGGCCTGCGATGTTCGGGCCACTGGCGATCCGCTCGACACAGCCGCGCGCACCGCACGGGCAGGGGTCACCGTCGAGGTCCACGCTGATGTGGCCGATGTGACCCGCGTTGCCGGTGGGGCCCGGGTGCAGCTTGCCGCCGAGGACGAGGCCACCGCCGACGCCCGTGGACACGACCATGCACAGCGCGTTGTCGTGGCCGCGGGCCGCGCCCTGCCAGTGCTCGGCCGCGGTCATCGCCACGCCGTCGCCGACCAGGGCGACGGGGAGGCCGCCGGTGACCGCGCGGACCCGGTCGACCAGCGGGTAGCCGCGCCAGCCGGGGACGTTGACGGGGCTGACCGTGCCGGCCGACGCGTCGACGGGTCCCGCGCTGCCGATGCCCACGGCCGACGCCCTGCCCCACAGCTCGCCGGAGGTCAGCTCGCCGAGGACCCCCTCGACCGCCCGCATCACCGTGTCGCCGTCCTCACGCGCGGGTGTCGGCCGCTGCGCGCGCTGGAGGATCCGGCCGCGGCCGTCCACCAGGGCTCCGGCGATCTTGGTGCCGCCGATGTCGAGGGCGGCGACGAGGTCCATGTGCATCTGTGTCGGGTCTCCTGGTGTATCGGCAGGCCGGAGAGTGCGAAGGTCAGTCTCCCCCGCATCTGACAACGTTGTCCAGGCCCTATGCTCGACGCCACATGCTCATGGACAGCCCCCGTGGAAGAAGCGTGGATGTCCCATGGGGAGCTCGTGGACGACTCCGTGGACGACTTCGTACGACAGGACAGGACAGCGCACCGTGGCCGAGACCGCCGCCCGACGACCCGAGAACCGTTACGGCAACCGGCCGACCATGAAGGACGTCGCCGCGCGCGCGGGAGTCGGCCTGAAGACCGTCTCCCGCGTGGTCAACGGCGAGCCGGGCGTCACGCCCGACACCGAACGCCGCGTCCAGGAGGCCATCGAAGCCCTGGGCTTTCGCCGCAACGACAGCGCGCGCGTGCTGCGCAAGGGCCGCACCGCGAGCATCGGCCTCGTCCTCGAGGACCTCGCCGACCCCTTCTACGGCCCGCTGAGCCGCGCCGTGGAAGAGGTCGCCCGGGCGCACGGCGCGCTGCTCATCAACGGATCGAGCGCCGAGGACCCCGAGCGCGAGCAGGAACTGGTGCTCGCGCTGTGCGCCCGGCGCGTGGACGGGCTCGTGGTGATTCCGGCCGGTGACGACCACCGCTATCTGGAGCCGGAGATCGCCGCCGGCGTCGCCACCGTCTTCGTCGACCGGCCCGCCGGCCGCATCGACGCCGATGTGGTGCTCTCCGACAGCTTCGGCGGCGCGCGGGACGGTGTCGCGCACCTCATCGCCCACGGCCACCGCCGCATCGGCTTCATCGGCGATCAGCCGCGCATCCACACCGCCATAGAACGGCTGCGCGGTTACCGTGCGGCGATGGAGGACGCGGGCATCCCGGTGGACGAGGAGTGGGTCTCGCTCGGCGTCACCGATCCGGAGCGGGTGCGTACGGCGGCCGAGACGATGCTGAGCGGCCCCGGCGCGGTCACGGCGATCTTCGCGGGCAACAACCGTGTGACGGTGACGGTCGTACGCGTCCTGGCCGCGCTCGACCGCCCGGTGGCGCTGGTCGGCTTCGACGACATCGAGCTCGCGGATCTGCTGAGTCCGGGCGTGACCGTCGTCGCGCAGGACGCGGCGCAGCTGGGCAGGACGGCGGCGGAGCGGCTGTTCCGGCAGCTCGACGGTGTCGCGGAGGCGCCGGAGCGGGTCGAGCTGCCGACGCGGCTCATCACTCGCGGCTCGGGCGAGCTGCCACCGGCCGGCTGAAGGACGGGCTCTGAGCGTTCGACCGCTCCAAGGCACGCGTCTCAGAGCCTGTGTCATATCCCCGGTCGGATCAGTGGGCGTCGTCTGGTGCGTGCGATCGCAAGGCGCCGGGAAGTCCTCGGTGGGGGTCCCCCC
>NZ_JBHVYE010000028.1:0-106472 GCF_042881135.1 Streptomyces sp. NPDC058284 | reverse complement strand
GGGCCGAGGCCCACCGCACGCCGGTTCCGCTCCCCGCTTCGGCGACGACGGTAAATCCGCACGTGACGCGGGTGAATACAAGGAGCGAATGACATGAGCGATGCGGATACCCCTGCGGATTCGCGTCTTGTTCAGGCTTCAGTGGCTGCCAGTGCCTATCGGACGATGAGTCCGCATGTCCGGGGTGTCGGCCTGCAAACCAATTCCATGCGCTTCGAGAACCTTTCGTCGGGCGCCGTCGAACGGCTCGCGGAAGAGTTCTTGATTGCCACCAGAATGCGACGCTGGGACAGGTCGTCCCTGCTCTCCATCGGTTATTACTTCTCCGATGTCATGGCCGTGGTCCAGTCCCGCCAGGACCGCCTGCCGCACCGGAGCACCCCGCGCACCCCGCTGCCCGAGGGCAGGGACACCACGGCCCCACTCGACCACGCCGTCTTCGGCCGGCGCAGCGGCCGCGACTTCTCCGGCGCCCCGGTGCCCTTCGACGACCTCGCCACGGTGCTCCGCTTCGCCGGAAGCGTCACGGCCGAGGCCGACATCGAGCTCGCCGACGGCTCACCCCTGACCATGGGATTTCGTACCGTCCCCAGCGCGGGCGGCCTCTACCCCGTAGAACTCTGGCTCGCCGCCCTGAACATCGAGGGCCTCGACCGGGGGCTGCACCACTACCTGCCCGTCGAGGACGCCCTCGCCACCCGGGCGGGGCCGGACGTCATCGACCCGCTGCTCGCCTCCTTCGACCCGCAGGACGGCTCGATCGACTTCGAGCGGGCGGCAGCCGTCCTCCTGCTCGTCGGCAACCCGTGGCGCTCCATGCGCAAGTACGGCCCCCGCGGCATGCGTTCGATGTTCCACGAAGCGGGCGGCATCGCCCAGAACTCCCACCTGGCCGCCACCGGACTCGGCCTGCGCAGCGTGGACTTCTCCGGCTTCTACGACGACGAGGCGCACGCGGCGCTGCACCTCGACGGAGTGCACCGGGCGCTGCTGCACACCGTGCTGCTCGGCGCGGGCTGACCACCCGCACACCCGCAGAGAGAGGCCCCTCGCATGTCAGACAACCGGCAGCCACGCGTGCGCCGTTCGTTCTCGGTCGTCGGTCACAGCCCCGACGTCGTCGAGCTGCGCACCGGCGTGTGGAACGCCAAGTCGTACACCCTCACCGACGACTCACGCTCCGGCAAACTCTTCAACCTCGTCAGCGGACTCGACGGAACGCTCTCGCGGCGCGACCTCGCCAAGCGCGAAGGCGTCTCCCGCGTCGAGGTCGAGGCGCTCGTCGACCACCTCTACGGCCTGGACGCCATCGAGGAGGGCCCGAGCAGCGCCCTCGACTCCTACCTCGACTCCATGGCCACCCTCGGTGGCCGCGGCCAACCTCGCGCGGCCGAGGGCGTGGTACTCCTCGGCGACGCCGAACTGGCCGAACGGACGGCCGCGTTGCTGCCGCCCGACGTCACGGGCGACGTGCTCATACCCGCCCCCGACCACCCGGTGCGCGCCCGCCTCGACACCCTCGCGCCCGCCGTCCTCCACGACGGCCTCGCCTTCAGCGAAGCCGTCGAGATCCTCGACCCGTGGCGCGGCCAGTACCTGCTGCTCGCCGAGAAGACGGTCGACCCGGTGCGCGCCCAACTCCTCAACCGGCTCACCCGCGCCGCCGGGATCAGCTGGACCTACGCCGCCGTCGACGGACCCTTCCTCTTCGTCGGGCCCACCATGGTGGCCGGACGCTCCGCGTGCTTCGAGTGCTTCGAGACGCGCGTGACGATGAACCTCCGCGAGAGCGCGGGCTACCAGCGCTACAAGGAGGCCCTCGTCCGCTCCGCGGTGCACGCCGGCGCCCCGCCCGTCTACGGCCCCGTGCAGGCACTGCTCTGCTCGCACCTCGCCCTCGAGGCGACCAACTACCTGAGCTGCGGCTCGACGTTCACCATCGAGAAGGTCCTCGGCTGCTACCTGCCGAGCATGGAGATCTCCTACCAGGAGGTGCTGCCCCTGCCCGGCTGCCCCGGCTGCGGCCCGGTCCCCGAACGGGACGACGAGACGCTCCACTTCGACCCGCGCACCTGGCTGGAGGACTGATGCGGCTCACAGTCCACCAGGACGAGGACACCCGCGTCCACCGGCTGCGCCGCCGCATGCACGGGCCGCTGTGCGGGCTCACCACGTCCATGGGGTTCCTCACCCGCTACCCGGGCGGACCGCGGCTCCTGGTGGGCACCGCGGACATGACGGGCGTGCACGTGCGCCAGGACCAGCCGCCGCCCAAGGCGGGCAGCTACCACATCGGCGGCTACGGCATCTTCCCGTTCGAGAGCCACATCCGCTCCCTGGCCGAGACCCTGGAGCGCTACTCCGGCTACGCGGCGGCCCTCGACGGCAGGTTCACGACGCGGCACGCCTCGTACTCCCAACTGCGCGCCGAGGGCGAACCGGTGCTGCCGCCTGCTGCCTTCAGCCTCTTCACCGAGGAGCAGTACGCCCGCGACGGCTTCCCCTTCTCACCCTTCGACCCGGACGCGGAATCGGGCTGGGTGAAGGCCGGCTCGCTCACCGACGGCGAGCCCTGCTGGCTGCCCGCCCACCGCTTCCTCCTCGGATACGTACGCGAACGCGACGAGCCCTGGACGCTGCCCGCCGTCACCACGGGCACCGCGACGCACACCACCCCCCAGGCCGCCCTGCGCGCGGCACTGGAGGAAGTCGTCCAGGTCGACGCGGCGATGGGGCACTGGTACGGGCGCACGGAGTCCGTCCTGATCCGCCCCGACGCGCGGACCCGGCACGTCGACGCGATCGTCGACACGTACTTCCCCACGTCGGCCCCGCGCCCCGAGTTCCATGCCCTGCCCAGCCCCGACCTGCCGGGCTTCACCATCGCCTGTCTGCTGCGCCAGCCCCCCGGCCTGGTCCCGGAGGCCGCCATCGGACTCGGCAGCGGCGCCTCGCTCGCCCGCGCCATGTACCGGGCGCTCCTCGAAGCGGCGGGCGTCCAGTGGCTCGCCGCCTGGGTGGCCGTCGAGCAGGCCGTCGACGGCACGCCCGCCGACGCCGACATCTACGACCTCGAAGGCAACGTCGGCCTGTATGCCACGTCCAACGGCGCCCGGACCGTCGAACGCCGCTTCGCCGCGCACACCGAGCGGGCCGCGTCCGAACTGCCCCCGGACGACGACCGCCCCGTCAAGGAAGCGGTGCGCGCCCTCGTCGACGCCTTCCGGCTCTCGGGCAAGCAGCTCTACTTCGGCGACCTCACCACCTGCGATCTGCGGGCCCTCGGGTTCCACGCGATGCGCGTGTGGTCCCCGGACACCGTGAGCCTCCCCCTGCCCAGCGCCGTCCCCGCCGCCCATCCGCGCTTCGCCGACTACGGGGGCTTCACCGATGACGTCCCTCATCCATATCCCTGAGCTGCGCGACACGGCACTGACCGCGCTCGTCCTGTGCGCGCTCAGCGCCCTGGCGCTCGCCTCCCACCTGCATGTCCGCCACTTCGACCACCGCGGGGTGCACACGCTCCAGGTGTACGCCGCCGTGCTCGCCGCCGTGACCGGGTTCGGCCTGCTCGTGCTCGGCCCCGGCGCCCTCGGGCGCGGACCCGCGTGGGGGCTGCTCGCGGGCCCGGTCCTCGGTGCGGCGGCGGCGCCGCTGGTGGCGGCGGCCGACACGGCGGTCACCCGCCGACTGGGACGCCGCGCCGCCGCACGCCCGGCGCCCACCGCGCCGTCCGCGACCGCGCCCCGCACGCGCGGCACCCGCGCGGTCGGCCCCGCGGCCCGGCTCGCCAAGGCCACCTCGTCCACCACGTCCACGGCCACCGAGCAGCGCTGGACCGCGACCCGCCGGGACAGCGACGTCGCGCTGCCCCTGGCCTGGCTGGTGGCCGTCGGCGTCCTGGAGGAGTGCGTGTTCCGCGGCACGCTCACGGGGGTGGCTCTGGCACAAGGCGCTCTGCCCGTACGGGTATTGATCCTCACCCTCGCCACAGCGGCGTTCGCCCTCTCGCACATCTTCTTCGGCTGGGCCCAGGTCGCGGCGAAGCTCCCGCTGTCGGTGACGGCGCTTGCCCTGACCCTGCTGACCGGCAACGTCCTCGGCGCGGCCGTCACTCACGCGCTCTTCAACGCCCGCATCTGGCGCTACCAGAACACGGTGCGCGCACCCCGTGGTGCCCGGACCGGGACGGCCCGGCCATGAGCGCGGCCGAACAGCTGCCGTGGCCCGTCACGGGCATCGGCGTCCTCGTCGTGGCGGTGTCGGCGTACGGTGGGCTCGCGCCGTGGCTCGCGGGCCGTCTCCGCGGCGGGGCGCGGGCCCGGTCGGTGGCGGGGGCCGCGGCCGGGGCCCTGGTCATCGGGGCCGCACTCGCCCTCGGCGTGCTGCCGGGCGATATCGGCATCGGGGCACTCGACGGTGCGGCCCCGGCGCTCGTCCCGCTCGGACTCGTCCTGGGCTGCGGCGAGTTCGCGGCCTCGGCCTTCCTCGCGGGACTCGCCGCGGACGTCGGCGCCGCCCTGCGGGACACGTCCACGGGCCGGGCCGCCCGACGCCTCACCGGGGCCCTGCGGCGCCCCCGCTCACGCGGGACGGCCCCCACCAGGACCGCCACCGCCCGCGAGGGCCGCGCCCCGCGCCCCGCTTCCGCCGCGGGCCGCACCCACTGGCTCTCCCTCGCCCGCGGGCACGCCGCCGACGAGGCGCGGGCCCGCGTCACAGGGCCCGGCGCCCGCTGGGGCATCGCCGCTTTCGCCCTGGCCGTCGCGGGGGAGGAGGCCGTCTTCCGTCCCGTACTCCTCGACGCGCTACGGGCATCGGGCGCGGTGGCCGCCCTCACCGTCGCGGTCCTCACGCACGCCGTCCTCCGCGTGCACGCGGCCCCCGCCGGACGGCGCACCGCCCCGGACAGCTGGGTTCCCACCCTCCTCCTGCCGACCGCCCACGCCGTCCTGTACTGGCGCACCGGGACGCTCGTGCCGCTGCTCGCCGCCGACGCCGCCTTCTTCGCGCTGCTCATCCCGACCGAGAGGAAACGATCGTGAAACACGGCATCTCACTGCTCCCCGACTGCAGGCCGGCGACGCGCGGCGCCCAGGAGTACTACCAGGACGTGCTGCGGATCTCCCGGCTTGCGGACGAGGCCGGTCTCGACTACGTCAAGATGACCGAGCACTACCTCAAGGACTACGGCGGCTACTGTCCGAGCCCGCTGACCTTCCTCGCCGCCGTCGCCGCCCAGACCGAGCGGATCGGCCTGATGACCGGCTGCGTCCTGCCCGCCTTCCACCACCCGATCCAGCTCGCCGCGCACACCGCGATGGTCGACGCGATCAGCGGCGGCCGCCTCGAAGTCGGGTTCGCGCGTGCCTGGATGCCGTACGAGTTCGCGGCGTTCGGGGTGTCCATGGACGAGAGCCGCGACCGGTTCAACGACACCATCGCGGCCGTCCTGCGGCTGTGGACCGAGGAGAAGGTCAGCGAGGAGAGCCCGTTCTTCTCCTTCCGTGACGCGACCTCGCTGCCGCGCCCGGTGCAGCGCCCGCATCCGCCCGTGTGGGGCGCGGCGGTCCGCTCCCGGCAGAGCTTCGCCTGGCTCGCCGAGCAGGGCTTCGGACTCCTGGTGACGCCCCCGCCCAGGCAGCAGGACCTCGCGGGCGTACGGGACCTGGTAGAGGTCTACCTCGACACCTTCGAGGACGTGCACGGCTCGGCCCCGGACGCGCCGCGGCCCCGCGTCGCCGTCTCCATCCCGCTGTACGTCGCCGAGACGGACGACGAGGCGTACGCCACGGCCGACCCGCTCCTGCGCGAGTACCTGACGGTGTGGGCCGAGGCCGCCGAGGCCTGGATGCACACCTCGTCCAAGGACTACCCCACGTACTCCCAGATGGCGCTGACCCTGCGCAACCTCGACATCGCGGACTTCCGCAGCCTCGGCACCGCCGTCGTCGGCTCGCCGGAGACCGTCCTCGCGCGCGCCCGCGAGCTACGGGAGTTCCTGTCCGTCGACACGTTCCTGTGGCAGGTGGACTTCGGCGGCCAGGACGGCGTGACGATGGAACGCAGCTTCCGGCTCTTCAGGGACGAGGTGCTGCCGAACCTCCGGTGAGGACCGGGTGAAGGTGCGGGGCGGGGTGGCCGGAAGCACTTCCGGCCACCCCGTTCCTCTAACATGGTTAGAGAACATCAGCGGACCGGGAAACCGAGGACCAGGAGGGGTTGGCGCATGCCAGGCCATCGAGCCGCCAACACGGCCCGGCGCCAGCCGAGACCGTCCATCACGCTGGAAGCCGTCACCGCCGCGGCGCAGCGCACACTCCAGCGGGACGGCCTCGACGCCCTGTCGATGCGCCGCCTCGCCGACGAACTGTCCATCCAGGCACCCTCGCTGTACTGGTATGTCCGCAACAAGGACGAGCTGCTCGACCTGCTCGCTGACTCCCTGCTTGCCGACCTGCGCCTAGATGTCCATGTGCGTGACGATGGCGACTGGCAGAGCGGACTGCGCGAGATGATGCAGGAGTACCGCAAGTACCTCCTGTCCAAGCGGGACTCGGGCCGGGTCCTCGCGGGCCGCCTGCAGTTGGGGCCGCACTTCCTGCGGCACGCGGAGGTCATCCTCGGCGTGGTGCGCGGCGCGGGCTTCGACGACCAGGACACCGCGGACTCGCTCTACTCCCTGACGCAGTACGTCCAGGGCTTCGTGCTGCACGAGACGTCGCCGCTCTCCGCGGACGTAGCGCGCGGCGCCGACCCCAAGGAGTTCCTGGAGGCGGCCAGGGAGCGCCTCGCCGGTCTGTCCGCGCAGGAGTACCCGAACGTCGTGGCGGTCGGCGCCCGGCTCGCGCGCCCCGACATCGAGGCGCGCTTCAACTACGGCCTCGACCGGTTGCTCGACGGACTGCGGGACCGGCTCGCGGGACGCGACTCCTAAAAGGCGCCCTGATCCCGGTCCCGGCCGGACCCAGCCGCTCTGGCCGCGGCGGTCCTGGCTAGCCTCGGCGGTCCTGTTCCGCCTGACGGGCGTCCCGCTCGGCCTGCTCGCGTTCCTGGCGCTCGCGGTTGCGGGCCTGCTCTTCGTCCTGCTTCTTCTGCAGGACGCGCTGCCGGGCGCGGTTGCGGGCCCGCTCCACGGGGTCGCCCTTCCACGGTGCACGCATGGGAGTTACCTCCTCGATAGGGGGATGAACGCGGTACGGGTCATCGGGCCGGGTCGGCGGGCCGGGCGATCAGCACCGACTGGGGCGGGGTCGCGGGCATGACGCGTTCCAGCGTGAAGCCCGCGCCGCGCAGCAGTTCGCGCCACTCGTCCTCGCCGCGCTCGCGTCCGTCGTTGTCGGCGAGCATTTCGATGTCGATGAGCTTGGCCCAGTGGAAGCCGTTGCCGGGCGGCACGACGGCCTCGATGACGAAGAGGCGGGCGCCGTCGCCGCCTGCCTCACGGACCTTGCGGAGCACGGTGAGGGCGGTGGCGTCGTCGAAGCAGTGCAGCATGTTCTTGATCAGGTACGCGTCGCCGCCCGCCGGCACGTTCTCCGTCGCGTCGCCCGGCACCAGGCGCACCCGGTCGGCGACGCCGAGCCGGTCGAGCCGTTCGCGGGCGAGGTCGATGACGTGCGGCCGCTCGACCAGGACGCCGGTGACGGCGGGAGTCCTGGCAAGCAGCGTGCCGAGCAACTCGCCGTCCCCGCCGCCGAGATCGACGAGCGTGCCGTACGCGCCGAAGTCGAGGGCGGGCGCGAGTTCGGCGGCGAGTTCCGAGGTGAGCTCGCCCATCGCGGCCTCGTAGACGGACCGGAACGCGACGTTCTTGTCGAGGTGCTCGAAGAGGGGCATGCCGTGAGCGGCCTCGAAAGCGGGCCGCCCGGTGCGCACGGTGTCCATGAGCCGGCCGAAGGAGTCCCACATCGGGCCCTCGGTGAGCATGAGCACCCAGTTGCGGATGGGAGTCGAGGCGTCCTGACGCAGACAGTCGGCCATCGGCGTCAGCCCGAACCGGCCGTCGGCGTGCTCTTCGAAGACACCCACCGAGGCCGTGGCGCGCAGGCATCGGTGCAGGGCTGGGGTGTGCGCGCCGACGGCCGAGGCGATCTCCGCGACGGGCAGCGGGCCGTCGGCGAGGACGTCCGCGACACCCAGCGAGGTGAGTACGGAAAGGGGCTGGGACACCCATTTCGCCGCGGCGAGGGAGAGCACCCTGGCGTGTGGCGGATCGTAGGGGCCTCCTGGAAGGCCGATCGGAGCGGATGCCTCGGCAGTCACGTAACCCCCCTGGAAACGGCGCCCTGATCGCGTCCCGCAGACCGGCGGAGCGCGTCTCTAACAGTGTTAGGTGCTATCCAGGCTAGCACCGCGACCACGTCGCGGCGAGGTTTTCGAGGGGCTGAGCGGGATGTGGTGGACGGTGTTCCACGCGGCCCGCGCCGTCGGCGAGTCAGGTCACCGCTGCGGCGATCAGCAGGGATCGGACGCCGTACATCGCGGCGAAGTGGCCTGGATCCGCGCTGCCACCGGTACCCGGGAATGCCGAGGGGTCGAGCAGCGCCAGCGCGCCGAACGCCGCCGAGGCGGCCGCCACCAACACGTTCACGTGGCGACGTGACGGGATGTCAGCCGTGCGTACGCCGCTCGTCGTAGTGGGTGCGGGCGGCTTCGACCGTGTCGAGATGGTCGACGACCCACCCCAGCATGGCTTGCAGCGGCGGTTCGAGGCTCCGGCCGAGGTGGGTGATGCGGTACTCGATCGCCACCGGTTCCGTGGACAGGATCACTCGCTCCACCACGCCGTTGCGCTCCAGCCGCCGCAGGCACGCGGTCAACGACTTCGGCGTGACGGCGGGCAGATGCTGGCGGAGCTCCCGCGACCCTCACGGTCTCGGTCACCGACGGCGTAGCCCACGTTGCGATCGACAACCCGCCGCTGAACCTGTTCGACTCCGCCCTTCTGCTCGATCTCGACCGGTTCGCGGAGTCGATGTCCGGCAACGACGACGTCCGGGTGATCGTTTCCGACAGCGCGGACCCGGACTTCTTCGTAGCCCACGGCGACATGACGATGGCCGACGACCCGGCGTCGTTCCGGGAACTCCCCGTCGCGCCCGATGAAGACCTGTCGCTGAACCCGATGATGCGGCTGCGCGAGCGCATTCGGTCGCTGCCGCAGGTCACCATCGGCAAGCTGCGTGGTCTGGCACGTGGGGGCGGTGCGGAACTGCTGTCCGCGATGGACATGCGCTTCGCGTCGCTCGAACACGCCGGTCTGGGACAGATCGAGTGCGGAATGGGAATCATCCCTGGCGCGGGCGGCACCGCATACCTGCCCCGTCTCGTGGGCCGCGCCCGCGCCCTGGAGATCATTCTCGGCCGGCAGTTGATCGATGCCGCGACCGCGGAACGGATCGGATGGGTCAACCGAGCCGTGCCGAGCGCCGAGCTGGACCACGTCGTCGACACCCTGGCCGCCCTGGCCGCAGGCGCTCAGACCCGCGAGGGAGAACGCCGCCTCGAATCCCTCGTCGAGCAGCTCATCTGAGGCAAGCCGACCGGAACCTTTGCGGAGCGAACTCCGTCCTCATCTCTAAACGATCAACACACTGCGACCGGCGAAGGCAAGGAGGAGAAAACAGGTGAGGAGCAGGTGAGGGATGGCGAGGCGGACCGCGGAGAGCGGCAGGGCGACGAGGACCCGCGCACCGGCGATGAGCCCTGGTGGGCCGGTCTCGGCTGGCCGGGAGGCGTGTTCTTCGTCGTGGTCGGCGTGGCGCTGCTGCTGTGGTTGCTGCTGAGCGGGCAGACGGACGACGACGACTGGTCCGCCTATTACGGAGCCGGCAAGGTGCTGGCCATCGGATGCGTGGTCGCGGGCACGACGCTTGTGGCCCGAGGCCGCGGACGTAACGGCTAGCGCCCTTCTGGCGGATCTCCCTGGGAGAAGGAGCGGCGTTCGGTGAGCGGGCGTTCGCCCCTCCGCACTGGTGCCGCAGCCCCGAGTAACGTCAGGACGCATGGTGTCCCTCTTCGCGTTGTTCGGCCCGCTCGCGATCACACTCCTCCTCTTCGCCGTCGGCACGATCCCGTACGCGTTGTGGGTGACCCGGAGGAAGCCCTCGCGGCCTGCCCGCTGGGCCGTGATCGGCGGCGCAGCGGCGATCGCCGCCTATGGGGCCGGAACCGTCTACGGGCTCGCCTTCACGAAACCGCTCGACATATGCGGGGACGAGACCGGCGACGGCGTGTACAGGGACGTCGGGCGGGACTATGGCCTGACATCGGTGAGCGTGGACAGCTTTCCCCCGTCCGTCACCTGCCATTGGACCAGCGGCCACGCCACCGAAGCGGTGTGGTTCTGGAGTACGCCCCTGTTGTACGCGGGACTGGCTTGCTCCGCCGTCTGCTTGGTCGTCCTCATTCAGCGAACACGAAGAGCACGAAGAGGCTGAGCGCCCGGCGGCCGGGTGACCGTCAACGGGGAACTCCCGCTAGGAGCGCGTGGCCCTCGCGCACCCGTTCTTGGAGAAGCCGCCCTGTCCGACCGGCGCGGCGCGGTCGTACGGGTCGACCTCCGTGCCGGCCCCGTCCGCCGGGCGGTCCGTGCCGAAGGGCGGGGTGAAGTAACCCGTGGGGGCACCGCAACCGCCGTTGGTCATGTCGTACTTGTACGAGGCGATCGAGAACGTGCCCGGCTCAGTGATCACCTTGTCGGGGTCGTCCCAGTTCAGGACCAGCTCGCGCCGGACGATCGTGCGTACGATCTCGTCGCCGCCGCCCGCGTCCGCGCGGGCGACCGGGTAGACGAACGTGACGTCGGCGGTCACCTGGAGCGCGCCGCGCTCGCCCTCCCGGTAGGTGAGCCGGCCCCGGGTCTTGACGATGTCGCCGACGATGCGGGTGCGGGAGGGCCGGAAACGGCTGAAGAGGAGGAGGGGGTCGTTCTTCTCGCTCGGGTTCCGGAAGGAGGTTCGCAGGAATTCCTGGACGTCCTTCTGGTGCGGGCTGATCAGTGCGATCGCCTTCTCGGGGCGTTCCCCCCGCAGCACCTCGCGGTCCAGTCCGGACGCGACGAGGAAATCCCTGGTACGGGCGAGGGCCTGATCCACCTCGGCCGCGCTCATCCAGCCGACCGCCCTTGCCTTCGGCACGGAGATGCCCTCCGCTCCGTTCGCCCAGCTCTCCGCCGGTGAGCCGCGGAAAGGCCCGTGCTCGGTGGGCTGTTGGGCCGCCCGCGCCCGGGGCGCCTGCGTGGGGCGGGCGGCCTCGGCCGCCATCGGCGACGAGTCGGCGTCGTCGCCGACGAACAGGTCCGCCATGCGCCCCGGCGCGAGCGCCACCGCCAGGAGCATCAGTGAAGCCAACGACCCGGCCACGTACCAGCCCGTGCGTCGCTTCGGCCGTGCGGGCGTGTGACTGCGCCAGCCCTCCGGGTCGCGGCCGTGCCCCGCGGCCAACCGGTTCGCCACGTCGCGAGCGCGCGCCGACGGCTCCTTGGGCGCATCGGCGGCACCCGCCACCGACTCGCGCAGAAACCGCTCCCACTCCTCGTCGGACCTGGACGACCCGTCTGACGCCGTTCCCGAACCCATCCCCAACCCCAACCCCTGGCAATCGCTAGTCAGTCGCCCTCTCGCCTGGGACGTGTCCGCATAATGACACAAATCCATTGATCTTTGGATCTACGCGTTCTTGCGCTGGTTGGCATGGAAGCGCGCCTTCTTCTGGCGATTCCCGCACGTGTTCATGTCGCACCATTTGCGGGTGCGACTCCGACTGGTGTCGAAGAAGGCGGCTTGGCAGGTCGGCGATGCGCACAAGGCCAGTCTTCCGTCTCGTTCGCCCGCGATGATGCTGACCGCGTCGGCGGCGATCACGCCGAGGGCATCTTCGACGCAGGAAGCCGAGCCGAGCCGCCATCGCCGCCTGCCCTCGGGCGTCAGGACCGCCGCGGCCCGGCCCTGAACGCTGAAGTCATTGATGACTTGGACGGCAGACGCGGGGAGAGCGTCCTGGACCGCGGCCGCCGTCGCGGCGGCGTGAATCGACTCCCTCAGTTCCCGGGCGCGGTCGAGCTGGACAGCGGTGCAGGAGTCCACGGCGAGGCCGTTCACCGCCAGCCAGTCGACGAGCCGCTGCGGCGTGGGAATGCGCTCGACAGCGTCGCCATGACGCTCCGTCAGGGTGCCGGTGAAGCTGGTGGCCAGCACCGTACCGAGGCGGAAGTCCGGGAAGTCAGTGCGCATGGAACCACCTTAGCCGGTTGCGCGCGGTCATGAAAGCGCGGTAGAACCGTCATAGCCGGTTCGCGATGAGTCGCGGCCGGTCCCACGATGGCCAGGAGGCAGGAGGTCTCATGACCCGTACAACCAGCGACGTGCAAGCATTCGAAGCCCACGCGACCGATGCCGAGCTCGACGATCTGCGGGCGCGTCTCGCCGCGGCGCGGCTGCCCGAGGTCGAGACGGTCCATCGCGCCGAGCCCGGCTCCCGCCGATGGGCACAGGGGGTTCCGCTCGCCGACCTCGTCGACGTGGTGAACTACTGGCGCACCGGGTACGACTGGCGGTCGTTCGAGGAGCGCCTCAACCGGATCGGCCAGTTCCGCACGACCATCGACGATCTGGGAATCCACTTCCTGCACCGCCGATCCGCGCGCGCGGACGCCACTCCTCTGATCCTGACGCACGGCTGGCCGGACAGCATCGCCCGGTTCGTCGACGTGGTGGAGGAGCTGGCCGACCCGAAGGACGCGGCCGCCCCGGCGTTCCACGTCGTGGTCCCGTCGTTGCCGGGCTTCGGCTACAGCGACAAGCCGGCCACCACCGGGTGGGGAACCGAGAAGATCGCGGCGGCATGGGTGGAGCTGATGGGGAGGCTCGGCTACAGCAAGTTCGCAGCACATGGTGGCGACTGGGGAGGCGTTGTCACGACGATCCTCGGCGGCAGGTTCCCGGCGCACGTCCTCGGCATCCACACCACGTTCGCTGAGGCGTCGCCCGGCCTGCCGACGGACACGCTGACGGCGGTCGAACGCCAATGGGCCGAGGAAGCCCGCGATTTCCGGCGCCACCGTGCGGCGTACGCGAAGCAGCAGGCGACCCGGCCGCAGACCATCGGCTACTCGCTCGTCGACTCACCGGTCGGGCTGCTCGCCTGGATCCTCGACAAGTTCGCCGAGTGGTCGGACACCGAAGACAGTCCGTTCGAGACCATTTCCCGGGACCGAATTCTCGACGACGTCACCCTGTACTGGCTGACGCGGACCGGCGCGTCGTCGGCCCGCATCTACTACGAGAGCCACAACTCCCTCGACCCCGAACTGCGGGTCGACGTCCCCTCGGCGCTCACGATGTATCCCCGCGACGTGGAGAAGTGCCCGCGCCCCTGGGCACAGCGGCGGTACCGGCAGATCGTCCGATGGAGGGAGCCCGGAACCGGGGGCCACTTCCCGTCGCTGGAGGTGCCCGAGTTCTTCGTCAAGGATCTGCAAGAGGGCCTCGCGGCAGTGCTGTCCGCCCATCGGTGAAGGAACGAGCCATTCCCTGACCGGAAACTGGTCTGCTGGGAACCACGTCGGGGTGCACGGTGACTGAAACCGTCAGTGAGTCATCGCATGACACCCGGGGGAGACGGTATGAATCGGCGACACTCCACAGGCGTGGCCCTGGCCGTGATGCTCTTGTCCGCGTGCAGCCCTGAGGGAAGCTCCGGAAGCGCTGCTGACGGCAAGGACGGAGCTCGCAGTGTCGTCGATTCCTACGTCGCAGCCTTGAACGGCCGGGACACGGGCCGGTTGATCGAAGTGGGTGGCGTCCCTGACGATCACCGCGCCCGGCGTGAAGCCCATCGAATCCTCACGGCCAAGGGCGGTCGCGGATTCTCGGTCGCGGCAGTCCGGATCGACTTGGACATGGGGCCGGACGTCGGATCGGCCAAGGTGGCGATGAGGGATCGGTCCGGCAAGAAGATGAACGACTCATTCAGCGTGGTGCGGGAGGGCGGCAGGTGGCACCTCGTCGTCTTCACCGACCGGCCTACGCCCGCTGACAAGCCGAGCTCGTCGACGGAGCGGCCCGGCGGCTCATGAGGCGTCTGTACGCCCCGGCACAGTCACCGACCGA
Organism: Streptomyces sp. NPDC058284; assembly: GCF_042881135.1. NCBI lineage: Bacteria > Bacillati > Actinomycetota > Actinomycetes > Kitasatosporales > Streptomycetaceae > Streptomyces > Streptomyces sp. NPDC058284. The sequence continues at coordinate 92,358 of NZ_JBHVYE010000028.1, read as the reverse complement.
GCCGCCGGTGCACGCGCCCCGAGTCCAGCGCCTACGAGGTCCGGCCCGGCAGCATGTCCCTCCCTCCGGGCCTGCACCACTCATCGGCCAGGGTGAAGATCACGCACGCACCGCATGTCAGAGGCTGCTGCCATGATTCCGGGATGGCTCCCGACTCCCTCGTCCTTCACCAGCTCACCTCGGCGGACGACGCAACTCCCGAACTCCGCCGCGATCTCACCGAGTGCTGGGTCGAGGTCACCAACGCGGGTGGTGCCGCGGGCTTTCCCTTCCCGCCCGTCGGCACCGCCACGGTGATGCCGGCCCTCGACCGTATAGTCGACCGACTCGCTCCCGACACCAGCCGAATCCTCACGGCGACCGCCGATGGGCGACTCGCGGGCTGGCTCAACATCCGCCGCGACCGGTTCGAACTGGTCGCACACTGGGGACCCTCCATCACGTCCAAACCCGTACTTCGTTCCGGGGGCTGGGTGTCGGACGTGCCCTGATGGAGGAGGTGTCCAGGCTCGCCAGGGACGAGATGGGCCTGGAACAACTCCACCTCGCCGCGCGTGGCGGTGTGGGCCTGGAGGAGTTCTACGGGCGGCTCGGCTGGAAGGAGATCGGCCGATGGCCCGGCGCGCTCCGGCTCGGTGCAGGCGACGACCGCGATGAGATCCTGATGTTCCTTTCCCTGCTCTGAGAGCCTGTCTTTGAACCCCCGCCGCTGCGCAGGCGGGGGTTCAAAGACAGGCTCTGAGCGACCTCGCCTTCGGAATTCACCTCCGGGAGTGCACAGGTGAACTCGTCGAGTTCGAGTCAGTGGTTCAGCTGAACGTGCGTCGGTAGGTCCGCGGGCTGACGCCGGTGGTGCGTTTGAAGCGGTCGCGGAAGGCGGTCGGTGAGCCGAAGCCGACCTGGCTGCCGATGCGTTCGACGGAGTGCTCCGTGGTTTCGAGGAGGTGCTGTGCCTGGCGGATGCGGGCACGGTGGAGCCATTGGAGCGGGGTGGTGCCGGTCTGGTCGCTGAAGCGCCGGATCAGGGTTCGGGTGCTGGTCCCTGCCTGCTCGGCGATGTCCGCGAGGGTGAGGTCGCGGGCCAGGTTCTCCCGCAGCCAGTTGAGCAGCGTATCCAGTTCGGAGCCGTGCGGCGTGGGAGCGTGGTCGTAGACGATGAACTGCGCCTGCCCGCCCTCCCGTTCCAGGGGCATCACCGACAGGCGGGCGGCGTCGGCGGCGACGGCCGAGCCGTAGTCGCGGCGGATCATGTGCAGGCACAGGTCCAGGCCCGCCGCCGCGCCGGCCGAGGTGAGGAACTGGCCGTTGTCGACGTAGAGGACGTCCGGGTCGACGTCGATGTCCGGGTAGGTGGCGGCCAGTAGCCCGGCCGCATACCAGTGGGTCGTGACGCGCAGCCCGTCGAGCAGCCCGGTGGCGGCAAGGGGGAAGGTGCCCGCGCAGATGGAGGCGATGCGCGTGCCGTCGGCGGCGGCCGACCGCAGCGCGTCCCGTACGGCGGTGGGGAGCGGGGCAGTGGCATCGGCCACGCCCGGCACGATGATCGTGTCCGCGTCCTTGAGGCCCTCCAGACCCCAGGGAGCGCGCAGGGTGAAGGCTCCGGCGTCGATCTCGTCGCGCTCGGCGCACACCCGGACCTGATAGCCGGGCCGCCCGTCGGGCAAGCGGGTCCGGGAGAAGACCTCGATCGGGGTGGACAGGTCGAACGGGATCACCTGATCCAGTGCGAGAACGGCGACGGTATGCATGGCCAGAACCTACCTCTCCGCTGGCTCGGCGACTCCGGGCAAGGTGCTCGGGCGACTCCCCATCACCTACATCACCGCAGCTCGTGCCGCTCCGGCACCCCTTGGCACTATCCCGTTGAAACCTGTCACTAGTGCCACTGGGCGATGACGGTGACAGCCGGTTGACTTCGGAGCATCCGATGGAGATCAACCCGAAGGAACCTCCATGCACATCCAAGTCGTCCTGTTCGATGGCTTCGACCCGCTCGACGTCATCGCCCCCTACGAGGTGCTGTACGCCGGCGGCTCGGCGTCGGACGGCGCGGTGACCGTCGAGCTGGTCTCCGCGGAGGGCCCTCGTGAGGTGATCAGCGGCACCGGCGGACTGACACTGCGCGCCACCGGCGCTCTCGACCCGGAGCGCGCGGACATGCTGGTGGTCCCCGGCGCCTCCGGCCGCGTAGGCGAACCCGGTGAGGCGCCAGAAGAAGAGACGGGCCCCCGCGAGTGGAAGCAGGACGAGTCCATCCCGGTGCTCCTGGGCCGCACGCTGACCACCGAGCTCCCCGCACTCCTCAAGCAGGCCATGGACGACCCGGGCACCACGGTCACCACAGTCTGCGGCGGCTCACTCATCCTCGCCATGGCAGGCCTGCTGGAGGGACGTCACGCCACCACCCACCACCTGGGCCTCGACATGCTGGACGCCACCGGCGCCCACGCGGTCCGCGCCCGCATCGTGGACGACGGAGACCTGATCACCGCCGCCGGCGTCACCTCCGGGCTCGATCTGGCCCTGTACCTGCTGGAACGCGAGGTGGGCCCCCGCGTCGCACATGCCGTCGAGGAACTCTTCGCCCACGAGCGGCGCGGCACCGTGTGGCGCCCCCAGGGCCCGACGCCCACCACCCTCTGAACAACCGGCCCTCCGCGGCCCAGCCGCTCACCACCCTCCTTGCACAGTCAGGAAGAACATCAGCATGTCGGTCGAAGGCACCTGGAACCTGTCCATCCCCACCCCCATCGGCAAGATCAAGGCCGTGGTCGAACTCCGTGAGCAGGACGGCATCCTGACCGGCACCGCCCACGGAGCCGGCGAGGACGTACCACTCAGCGACATCACCCTCGACGGCGACCGGCTCACCTGGAAGCAGGCCATCACCAAGCCCATGCGGCTGAACCTGGCCTTCGACGTGGCAGTCGACGGCGACACCCTCCAGGGCACCTCCAAGGCGGGCCGCCTTCCGTCCACGAAGGTCACCGGCGAGCGCCGCGCCGCCCCGGAGCACGCCCCGGAGCGCCGGGCGTGACCAAGCTCCTTCTGTCCCTGCACGTCCTGGCCGCCATCATCGCCGTCGGCCCGGTCACCGTAGCCGCGAGCATGTTCCCCGCGACGCTGCGCCGTGCCCTCGGCGACGACGGTGACAGCGACGCCCGAACGACCCTGCGCACCCTGCACCGCATCTGCCGTGTCTACGCGGGCGTCGGCATCGCCGTCCCGCTCTTCGGCTTCGCCACAGCCAGCAGCCTCGGCGTCCTCGGCGACACCTGGCTGATCACCTCGATCCTGCTGACCGCGACGGCCGCCGGAGTCCTGGCCCTCCTGATCCTGCCCGCCCAGGACCGCGTCCTGGCCGGGACGACGAGTCCTGCCGCGCCGCCGTCGGCACCAACCCCTCCCACACCGGGGCGCCTGGCGATGCTCACCGGCACCTTCAACCTGCTCTGGGCCACGGTCACCGTACTGATGATCATCCGCCCCGGCTCCACCACAGGGGCGTGACCATGCACCTGCGACCTCCGCGCCACTTGCGCATCGCCGCTCATGCCGAGCTGATCTCACTGCTCGTCATGCTGGCCAACCTGTTCACCGTCCACCTCAAACCCGTCTCATCCCTGATGGGTCCCACCCACGGCTGCGCCTACCTGTTCGTCGTGATCGCGACCTGGCGGCTGGAAGAAGCGACGACCGCCGCCAAGACCCTCTCCGTCGTCCCGGGAGCCGGCGGACTGCTCGCACTGCGGCGACTCGGCCAGGCCTGTCAGGACCCGGCCCGACAGAAGGAGTTCAGCCAGTCATGATCTACGTATCGCCGATCATCGTGGGCATCGTCTACTGCCTGGTGATGTCTCTGATCAGGGAGCCGCACCGGCGCCGCTTCAACGCGGTCATGGTGGCGGGGGCGGGCGCCGCCTATCTGAGCGGGGGCGGCTTCGGCCCGTGGGAGTTGCCGGTCGTCGCGCTCACCGCGTACATCGCCTACCGGGGACTGGAATCCTGGACCTTCATCGGCATCGGCTGGCTGCTGCACACCGCGTGGGACGTGGCCCACTGGCTCAAGGGCAACCCGATCCTGCCCTTCGGACACAACACGTCCATGGCCTGCGCCATTTGCGACCCGGTCATCGCCCTGTGGTGCTTCCGCGGCGGACCTCCGCTGATCACACTCATCCGCCAATGGGCCAGGACCGGCCGGACAACGGATCGTCCTTCGGCCGACTTCCCGTCACTTCGGCAGATCGGGGGAGAGGAAAGGAGCAAGGAGTGCGCACAACGCGTCGGGGCGGTCGAGGGGGATGATGTGGCCACAGTCCTGGAGACGGTGACCGACCAGGTTGTCGGCGATGGGGCGGAGTTGGCGTTCGAGCCCCGTGCCGACGGGGTGTGAGCCGACCGCCATGGTGGGCATGGTCAGCCGAGCCGTCGCGACGGCGTCCTGAACCTGCTGTGCGCTGGTGGGCAGGGCCCTGTAGTAGGAGAACGCGCAGCGCAGGGCCTCACTCCCGGTATACGCGTCGACGAAGGCCGCACGGATGTCCTCAGGTACTCCTCGCCCGAGCGTCCCCGAGTCGAGGAACCAGTCGATGTACGGGGCCTCGTTGCCGGCCAGGACGGTCTCGGCGAGACCGGGGACGGCGTGGAAGCCGAACCACCATGGGGCGCCGCCCGCGATGACGTGCTCTGCTCCGGGCAGGCGGCCGAGCAGCGCCTCCATCACGACCAGGCGTCGGACGAGGTCCGGTCGCCGCAGCGCGAGCAGGACGGCGGGGGCGGTACCCGCGTCGATGCCGACCACCGCGGCCGAGGGCTCGCCGAGTGCGTCGAGCAGCCCTTCGGCGTCGTCGGCGAGAGAGCCGGCGTCGTACCCCTCGATCGCACGTTCACTGGCTCCGAAGCCTCGAAGGTCCGGGGCGATGACCCGGTACTGCCCCGCGAGTCGGCCCATGACGCCGCTCCAGAGTCGCCAGGTGTGCGGAAAGCCGTGCAGCAGGAGAACCGCAGGTCCCTCCCCGGCGATCGCGACATTGAGCTGGACGCCGTTCGTCGTGATGCGGCGCAAATGGTGCACGGTGGTGACGGGCATGCCGACCCCTTCAAGTGGTTACCATTGGTGACCACTGAACGATAGGTAACCGGCCGATCGCTTTCTAGACGGCACTTTCAGGGAAGGTGGTGAGCCGCAGGTGACCACCCCAGGAGCGCGGGCCGCCGACCGCGGCGTACGCGGCGATCTGTTCGATCCCCACTGCCCGACACGGCAGTTGCTGGACCGCATCGGAACGAAGTGGACGTCCATGGCCGTCAAGGCGCTCGCCGATGCCGCACCGGGCGAGGTGCGCTTCGCGGAGCTGAGACGCCGGATGCCCGGCGTCTCACAGAAGATGCTGTCCGTGACACTGCGCAGTCTGACCCGCGACGGGCTGGTGTCGCGCCGGGTCGAGCCGACCGTTCCGCCGCGAGTCTTCTACCGGCTCACCGGACTCGGGCTGTCGCTGGAAGCCGCGCTTGCGGGGCTGCGGATCTGGGCGGAGGAGCACATGGCTGAGATCGACCGCGCCAACGAAGCCGCCGACGAGGAGGAAGGTAGGAGGTAAGCAGGACGGTTGAGAGCTCCATTGCCGTCACGGCGACTCACGCCTTGCTGGGCAGGTCGGCCGGGAGCACGGGCGTCTGGGCGGGCGCGGGCTCGGGTTCAAGTTCGGTGCGTTGTGGTTTGCCGGTGTGGAGGACCTTGTTGACCTGCGCCGTGTCGAGGGCGTTCTCCCAGCGGGCGACGACGAGGGTGGCCACGCTGTTGCCGGCGAGGTTGGTCAGGGCCCGGCATTCGGACATGAACTTGTCGATGCCGAAGATGAGCATGATGCCGGCGGCCGGGACCGTGCCGACGGTGGAGAGGGTGGCGGCCAGGGCGATGAAGCCGGCGCCGGTGATGCCGCCGGATCCCTTGGAGGTGAGGATCATGACGGCGAGCAGGCCGAGTTGCTGGCCGATGCTCAGGGGGGTGTCGGTGGCCTGGGCGATGTAGACGGCGGCGAGCGAGAGATAGATGGAGCTGCCGTCGAGGTTGAAGGAGTAGCCGGTGGGGACGGTGAGTCCGACGATGTCCCGCCGGATGCCGAGGCCTTCGAGTTTCATCATCAGGCGCGGCAGGGCGCTCTCGGACGAGGAGGTGCCCAGAACGAGGAGGAACTCCTCGCTGAGGTAGCGCAGCAGCCGGAAGATGTTGATGCGGAGGAGGGCCGTGACGGCGCCGAGGACGACGATGACGAAGAACGCGGAGGTGCCGTAGAAGAGGCCGATGAGCCGGCCGAGGCTGGTGAGGGTGGAGATGCCGTACTCGCCGATGGTGTACGACATGGCTCCGAAGGCGCCCATCGGGGCGGCCAGCATGACGTAGTGCAGGATCTTGAAGACGACCGTGCCGAGGCGCTGGATGCCGTCCACGAGGGGTTCGCCGACGGGGCCGACGGCTTTGAGGGCGATGCCGAACAGCACGGAGAAGAAGATGACTTGGAGGATGTTGCCCTCGGCGAAGGCCCCGACCGCGCTGGTCGGTACGAGGTCGGTCAGGAAGTGCCACCAGGACTGGTTCTCGCCGTCCTTGACGTACTGGCCCGCGTCGCCCGTCAGGTGGAGGTCGCCGGGGTGGGCGTGCACACCGGCACCCGGCTGGAAGACGTTGACGGCGACGAGGCCGACGAACAGGGCGACCAGGGTGCCGGCCTGGAAGTAGAGCAGGGATTTCAGCCCGACGCGGCCGACGCGGCCGAGGCTGTCGACGCTCCCGATTCCAGCGACGATGGTGAGGAAGACGATCGGCGTGATCAGCATCTTGATCGCGGCGACGAAGGTGGTGCCGACGGGCTCCATGGCGGTCCCCACGGAGGGCCACAGCCAGCCGGTGAGGACGCCGGTGACGATGGCGGTCAGGACCCAGAAGTACAGCTGCCGGTACCAGCGCTTCTTGGTCGTGTCGGCGGCGGGCGGTGCGGACGTTGCGGGTGCTGCCATGGCGTTTCTCCTCGTTGAGGAAAGCGGTCCGGGCGTGGTGGGCGGTCCGTACGCGGCGGCCCCCCCGTGGAGCTGAAGGCCCGCGGGTTACAACAGTTCGAGGAGCTTGTCGGTGAACTCCGCGGTGGTGGCGGTGCCTCCGAGGTCGCGCGTACGCAGATCGGTCTTGGCCAGCACCGCGGCGATGGCGTCGGTGATGTCGCGGGCGGCTCGCGGGTGGCCGAGGTGGTCGAGCATCATGGCTGCCGACCAGATCGCCCCCAGCGGGTTGGCGATCCCCTGGCCCGCGATGTCCGGGGCGGAGCCGTGGACGGGTTCGAACATGGAGGGGAATTCCCGCTCCGGGTTGAGGTTGGCGGCCGGAGCGATGCCGATGGATCCCGCGACCGCGGCGGCGAGGTCGCTGAGGATGTCGCCGAACAGGTTGGATCCGACGACGACGTCGAAACGGGCCGGTTCCAGGACGAACTTGGCGGCGAGGGCGTCGATGTGCTCCTGGTCCCAGGCGACATCCGGGTGGTGTGCGGCTCGTTCGGCGACGAGCTGGTCCCAGAACGGCATGGTGTGGACGATGCCGTTGGACTTGGTGGCCGAGGTCAGGCGTCCGTCGCGGCGGGCGGCGAGGTCGAAGGCGTAGTCCAGGACGCGGGTGACGCCGGTGCGGGTGAACACGGATTCCTGGACGGCCATCTCGTCCTCGAAGCCCCGGTTGAGGCGGCCGCCGACCTCGCTGTACTCGCCCTCGACGTTCTCGCGGACCACGACGAATTCGACCTTGCCCGCCGCCGCGCCGCGCACCGGGCTGTCGATGCCTTCGAAGACGCGGATGGGCCGCAGATTGACGTACTGGCGGAAGCTGCGGCGGATCGGGATCAGCAGCCCCCACAGGGAGACGTGGTCGGGCACGCCGGGGCAGCCCACCGCGCCGAGCAGGATGGCGTCCTTGTCGCGGAGTTGGTTGATGCCGTCCGCGGGCATCATCGCGCCCTCGCGCAGGTAGCGCTCGCACGACCAGTCGTCGTAGTCCGTGTAGCTGAGGGTGAAGCCATGCCGGCGGCCCAGAACGTCGAGCACCTGCCGCGCGGGTGGCAGGACTTCGGCGCCGATGCCGTCGCCGGGGATGAGGGCGATGCGGTGGTTCGTCATGCCGTTGATTGCAGCAACGTGCCTGGTCCGGCGTCCAAGACGCAGTTCGTATCTCACTTATAGGCAGGGCTTATCAGGCGCCATCGGCTGGGTGGGTACGGGCGATGTCCAGGAACGCGACGGCAGCGGGAGAGAGAAGACCACGGCGGCTGACGAGTCCGATCTGCAGGGCGGTCGCCGGTTCGATGTCCAGGACGCTCGCCCCCGCCTGCCGGGCCAGCTCCCGCCAGGACTCGGTGACCACGGCGAGCCCGACGCCGGCCAGTACCAACGGCAGCAGCGCCACCCGGTGCTCGATCTCCGCGGCGACGCTGAACTCGATGCCCTGCTTGCGCAGTGAGTCGACGTAATCGCGCATGCCCGTACCCGGCTGACCCACGATCAACCGGCGCCCCGCCAGCTCCTCGCTCGCCACACTCCGCCGTCCGGCGAGCGGGTCGCCCGCCGGAACGAGAAGCACGAAGCGCTGCTGTCCGAGGGAGAGCGCGGTGACCTCCTTCTCCGGCAGCGGACCGGCCGAGGCGAGCAACCCCAGCTCCACCGTCCCGGTGCGTACGGCTTCGATCACATCGCGGGTCGTGAAGGCCGCCTTCAGCGCCACCACGACGCCGGGGTGACGGCTGCTGAAAGCACGGATCAGCGTGGTGAGCGGCTCGACCGCCTGTGAGGGCATCGAAGCCACGTCCAGCCGCCCCGTATGCAGTTCGTGTACGGAGGCGACGCTGGCCCGCGCGGTTTCCAGGCTGCGCACGGCCTCGCGCGCCGGTTCGATCAGCGCCCGGCCCGCTTCCGTGAGGACCGCCCGCCGCCCGATCCGATGGAAGAGCTCGGAGCCCAGGTCGCGCTCCAGCGCGCGAACCGCCTGCGACAGCGAGGGCTGCGACACGTACAGGGTGGTGGCCGCGCGGTTGAAGCCGCCGGAGTCGACGATCGCCAGGAAGTACTCGAGCTGGCGGATGTCCATCATGTCTCCCGGGCGGGCTGGTACAGCAGCCCCTCGCTGCTCAGGCGCCGAGTGGCCTCCCGCGGCGGGTGATGCTCATGATCAGCGACTCGGACAGCGGCAGCACAAGACTACGGGGCCGCCACGCAGGCATTCCCGACCGGCAGGCCTGGAAGGGCATGCACCGCACAGACTGAGGTGATGGACGGGCACAGGCCGAGGTGATGATCGGCACGATGACGTGCTGGACGCTTGACCCGGGCGTTTGAACTGATGGGCCATTTGGACGAGCCCTTGATCGCACGTCATCTCCGCGTGGCATGGACAGCAGGAGCAAGCTCCATGTCACGGAGGTTTTCCATGTTGCGATCTGCGAGGCTCAGTGCCGGGCGGTCCCTCGCCCTGGGCGCGGCAGCGGCTTTCATCGCCACGGCGTGCCTACCCGTTGCCGGCGCGACGGCAGTTGAGCCCAAGGCTTCCCTCACCATCAAGTCCGGCACGATGAAGCAGAAGACCCGGGCTGTAACGGTCAACATGACGGCGACCTGCCACGGTGGCGGAAAAGCCGCTGTGAGCTATGCCTACGCGAAAGTGCAGGGCCGGTCGTACCAGTACGAGCGGGAGATCGTCGACTGGCTCCCGGCAGCCAATTCGACGGAGCTCATTCCCAAGTTCGGGGATGTGACCGTGGCGTGTGACGGGAAGCCGCACGACCTGAAGGTGAAGTTGAAGGGTAAGTCGGGTGCTTGGCCGGCCGCTGGCACAGGAACCGTGTGGGCAGGGCTGAGCAAGTCCGACAAGAAGATCGCCGAAACGAGCGCCAAGGTGCCCTTCAGTTTCGGGTAGACCGGCGCTCTCAGGGCGGTTGCGCCCAGCATCATCGTTGCTGGGCCGTCATGGTGGCAGGCTTCGGCTGATCACTGAAGGCCTTCGCGTTGCGGCCTCGGGGGGTGGCAGGAACGGTTGTTTCATGACGGTTCCCGATGACCTGCCCCCTATGGGGGTGGAAGAGGAATACTTCCTGACCTCGGCTGGAAGCCGTGCTGTCGTCGATGGCGCCTCGGCCATTCTCCCGGGCGCCACGGCGCTGTTGGGTGACCGCTTCTCCGGCGAGCTCATGGAGTGCCAGGTCGAGGCGAAGACGCCGCCGTGCACCACCCTGGAGCAGGTACATGGCCATCTGACCGCGATGCGGGCCGCGGTCACGAAGGCGGCCGGCGCGCAGGGGCTGCGGATCCACGCCTCGGGCACCCCCGTGCTGGGGTTGCGGGACTCTGCCAGGCTGCGGGACGACCCGCGCTACCTCGCAGCTCACGCCACGTTCCGGGCCAGGACGGAGGGAGCCGTCATCTCGGCGACGCATGTTCATGTGCAGGTGCCCGGGCGCGAGGAGGCGGTGCTGGTCGGCAACCATCTGCGTCCCTGGCTTCCGGCTCTCGTCGCGCTGTCGGCCAACTCCCCGTTCTGGGCGGAGCGTGACACCGGTTACGCCAGTTGGCGGATTATGGCGGCACACGCGCTGCCCGTGTTCGGGCCGCCGCCGTACTTCGCGTCCCTGGACCATTACGAGCAGGTCGCCTCCCGCCTGCGGGAGGCCGAGGCAGTGGTCGACGAGGGCATGCTCTTCTGGGACGTACGGCCGTGCACGCATCTGCCGACCGTGGAGATCCGCGTGATGGACGCGGTGGCCGACGCCGAGGCGGTCGCCGCGCTCGCGGCCCTCATCAGGGCCACGGTCGTGACCGCTCTGACGCGGGTGTACCGGGGCGACCCCGGGCCCGTCCTCGAGGAACCGGCACTGAGTACCGCGTACTGGCGTGCTGCGCGCGACGGGTTGCTGGGCTTCGGCGTGGACGTGCGCCACGGACGGCTGCTGCGGGCACCGGAACTCGTCGCACAGCTGGTGCGGTATGCCCGGCCGACGCTGGCGGAGTACGGCGAGCTAGGACCGGTCTGCCGGGTGCTGCGGCGTTGGTGCCGACTGGGCGGCGGCGCGGCTGTTCAGCGGGCGGCCTTCGGCCGGCGGGGGCACTTGCGGGACGTGGTCGATGATCTGACGTCGGCCACCGCAGGCGTGTTGACGGACTTCGGCGCGGCGGACTCCGGTGCGTGCCGGGGTGGCGGCCAGGAGACCGACCGTGTCGCTCCGGCACCCGTCGCCGTCGACGACATCACCGGTGAGACCGTCTCCGGCTGACGGGTCAGCCAGGGGAGAGGGGGCGGGCGGTGACGTCGGCGGTCACCCGTACGGCCTACGCAACACGCGAAGCGCGAGCAGGGCAGCAAGGCTGAAAGCCTCGCTCCAGCGGGCAGCGAACCGCCTGTGTGGCCTGCAAGGGAAGGGCTCGCGATGCAGCAGATATCCGGCTACCCGGACATCGGGATGGTCGACGGCAAGGTCTTCGTGGACTTTCCTCCCGACCACCCGGGGCACCGGGATCCCAGCTATCACGAGCGCCGCGTCGCGATCGCCGAGGCGGCCTTCCACACCGATTCCGCCTCCCGTGCTCCGGACATCCCGTACACCGACGAGGAACACGAGGTGTGGCGCACGATCACCGCGGCACTGGCGGGCCTGCACGCCAAACACGCGTGTTCGCAGTTCCTGGAGGGCGCCGACCGCCTGGCGCTGCCCGCTGACCGACTGCCGCAGCTCGCCGAGGTCTCGGACACCATCGAGCGGCTCACCGGATCACGGTTCAGTCCGGCCCCCGGCATGCTTGAGCCGCGCGACTTCTACAGCTCCCTGGCCGAGCGCCGCTTCCAGGCCACGCAGTACATCCGGCACCCCTCGATGCCGCACTTCTCGCCCGAACCCGACATGATCCACGAGATCGTCGGGCACGGCACCGCCCTGGCACACGACCGCTGGGCCGACCTCTACGAGCTGTTCGGTCACACCATTCGCCGCCTGACCGGCCGCGAGGCCGTCGGCACCGTGTCGAACGTCTTCTGGTTCACCATGGAAGCCGGGCTCGTCAAGGAAGGCGGCGACATCAAGGCCTGCGGAGCCAGCCTCCTGTCCTCACCCGGAGAACTGCAGAACATGTCCCGGACCGACATCCGCCCCCTCGACACGACGCTCATGGAGAGCCAGCCCTACCACGTCACGGGATTCCAGCCCCTGCTCTTCTGCGCCGAATCCTTCGATCACCTCGTGGAACACCTTGGGACGTACTTGACTACCTTCACGGACAGCGACTCCATTCGAGATGGCCGTCCGGGCGGATCAGCGCGGCACTGACCGCGGCCCAGTCCGCTCGGTCCTCCTTCTCGGCCAGCTCCGTCCTGACCCGGACCGTGTCGGCCGGCACGGCATGGGGCACGGCGTCGCCGGTGAAGTCCAGGAGGACGTGTCGCCCCGGCCGGAGCAGTTCGAACAGGCGGCTGTCGTCGGTGAACCGCAGATCGGGCGCGCGCCGTCCGGTGCCGTAGTCCACATCGAGGCCGGACAGCCGCTCGGCCAGGTGCCGGGACAGTTCCGGCACGGTGGCGATCAGACCGCTCAGCACGCCGCGCAGGGCCTGGCCGTCCGCCGAATACGCCATCATCAGCGCCGTCTGGGCCTGGGTGTGCACGACCAGGTCGGCGCCCACCGGGCGACGCTCTGCCTCGTAGGTGTCCAGCAGGGCGCTGTCTGCTCGGCCGGTGGCGACCGCGGCCAGCTTCCACCCGAGGTTCATGGCGTCCTGCACACCCACGTTGAGCCCCACACCGCCGGCCGGGAAGTGCATGTGTGCCGCGTCTCCGGCCAGCAGTACCCGGCCGCGGCGGTAGACCGACGCCTGCCTGGACGCGTTGCCGAACCGGGACAGCCACGCCGGATCGCGCATCCCGAAGTCCGACCCGGCGATGTTCACGACCTTCGCGCGCAACTCCGGCAGCGTCAGCTCTCCCGGCCGCCCGGTCCGGAGGCTGTCGGGGTCGCCACCGACGATGCGGTGGACGCCTCCGGGCAGCGGCACGACCATGAGACCGCCTCGGGGGCTCGTGACGTTGGCGAACCCGCCGCTCGGCGGCTCGTCCAGGACCACGTCGCCGAGCCAGCCCCACGCAGTCGCGTCCGTGCCCGGAAAATCGATGCCGGCTTCCTGCCGGACGGTGCTGCCCGCGCCGTCGCAGCCGACCACGTACCGCGCGCGCACCACCTCCCCGCCCTCGACGACCACTCCCTCCTCGTGCAGCGCGGTGACGCGGTGACCTCGCCGGACGGTGGCTCCCAATGACCTGGCCCGAGCCTCGAACAGTTCCTCGGTACGGGTCTGCGGCAGCGCCAGGGTGAAGGGGAACGGCGTGTCGAGGGCCTTGAAGTCCATGCGGTCGTCGAGGCCGCCGAAGTGGCCGTCGGGAATCGGCACGCCTTCGGCCAGGAACGGCTCGGCGACCCCGCGGCTGTCCAGTATCTCGATGGTGCGGGGGTGCAGCGTCAGGGCCTTCGAGTGCGGGTCCGGAGCCGGGCGGGGCTCGATCACCGTGACCGATGCCCCGCCGAGCCGCAGCTCCGCGGCCAGCCAGAGCCCGACGGGCCCGGCGCCCACCACTACAACGTCATCCACTACTGACCTCCTCTTGGTCAGTGACCAATGTTGATGCAAGATATACTTGGTCGGTGAACAAGAGTCAACAAGACGTCGTCGGGACCGCCATGGAGGTCCTCGACGCAGAAGGCTTGGAAGCCGTCTCGCTGCGGGCGATCGCCGCGCGGCGGGGGGTCCGGATGAACACCGTCGTATGGCACGTGAAGTCCAAGAGCCGGCTTCTCGAGCTGATGGCCGACGTCATCGTCGCCGAGGTGCGGCTGGACGACCTGCCCGCCCGCTGGGACGAGAGGGCCGGTGAACTCCTCGGCCGCTACCGCAGTGCGCTGCTGGCCCACCGCGACGGCGCGGCCGTCGTCGCCGGCACGTACGCGCCGGAGCCTGCCACCCTCGCCCTTGCCGAGACGCTGCTCGCCGCCCTGCTGGACGGCGGCTACCGCGAGCGGGAGGCCGTGTGGACGTGCTGGAACGCGCTCTACTTCACCCTCGGTCTGTGCCGGGAGGAACAGGCGCTGCCCAGTGCCGAGCCGGACCGGCTCACCGAAGCCGTCGCCACGGGTGCCTACCCGGCCCTCACCCGCACCCTGCCCCACCTCGTGGAGGCTTCCTTCGATGACAGATTCGCCTACGGTCTGCGACGCCTACTCGCCAAGCCTCCCGCACCCGCCGCCCGATCCGTGCTTGAACCATGAGCGAACCCCTGCCCGCCCTCGTCCACCTGGACAGCCCTTTCATCAATTTCAGGGACTTCGACTTCGGCGAGGGCTCGCACGGTTACCGCTGGGTCGCTGCCAAGCGTTTCCAGTTGTCGTCCGAGAGGCTGGACGACCGAGACGTGCTGGCTGCCTTGATAGCGCATCCGCAATTTCGGGATACGTACGACGGAGCCGACGTTCAAGACTGGCCACGGCATGGCCAGTGGTGGCTCGACCGCATCACCCCTGACGCCTACGAGTCCGTCGATGCCGCGATGGCGGTCGCTGTCATCCACTCCTGGGCCAACCAGCACGGAGACATCCCGGAATCACTCGCATCGCGCCTGCAGCAGGAGATCTACAACCCGATCCGTGAGGCAACCAGCAGATACCTGCTGGGACGGCTCTCCGAGGGCGCCTTCCACGACTACGGCCCGATCCACATCGACTACCACGAACTCGTCCTCATCGACCGCCCGGCAGCGACACTCATCCTCCTCGTCGCAGCTGACGACTGACGCTCCGAGCACAGCCGCCGGGCGACCCGGACCGACCGTTCGCGTTGTCCTCGAAGAGTTCCTGGGCACGGCGCAGCAGGGCCTGTCGTACGGCCTCCGGTGACAGGACTCGCAGGGGTGTGGCCAGGCCGAGGAGATACCTGGCGAGCCCCTCCGCGTCGGGACCGCCGATATCGACGATCGTGGCGTCGGGCCCGTCGGGACGGTGGGAACCGACTGTCGACGGGATCAGCCGCAGCGCTTGGTCCATGGACACCGGGAGGTGGATCGTCGCAGTGAGCGGGTAGGGGCCGGTCGCGACGGAGCGGGAGACGAGCAACGCGGGGTCGGGTGGGTCGATGAGTTCCACCGGGTGCCCGGTTGTCTGCAGTCGGTCGACCCTGTCCGCCCGGAAGGTACGCCATTGGCCGAGCGCCACGTCCCGAGCGACGAAGTACCACCGGCGGCCTGTGTGGACGAGGCGGTACGGGTCGATGTCCCGGACCGTGGCCTTTCCTTCCCAGTCGCGGTACGACAGGCGGGCGCGCTCGCCCCGGCGGCACGCGGCGGCCAGCTCCAGCAGCATGCCGGACGTGATCTGCGGCTCGTCGGGTCTGGGAGTGTGCACGAAGGCGGCATCCATCTGAGAGCCTGTCTTTGAACCCCCGCCTGCGCCTCGACGCCCGGCACGCACGCTCGGCGCACGGAGTCCCAGGACAGGTGGCTCCGCCACATGACCTGGGACTCCGCACTCCGATCGCACGCACCGAACGCCGCTGCGCCCGCGCTTCGCGCGGACGACGGGGGTTCAAAGACAGGCTCTCACCCAGCCGGTCCGCGATCCGCCGCGGCAGGACCTGCCGTAGTTTCAGCAGCGCCGACAGCGCGGCCTGGTCGCCGCCCAGAGCGCCGCTCAGCGCCGCCTCGCGCAACCCGACAGCCACGGCGAGTGCTTCTTCGTCATCGAGGATCAGCGGCGGGACCCGAGTCCCGGCGCGCAGGCGATATCCGCCCCATGGCCCGGGATCGGACTCGATGGCGTAGCCGAGTTCACGGAGCTTGGCGATGTCCCGCCGCACCGTGCGTTCCGTGACCGCTATCCGGTCGGCCAGCTCACCGCAGGTCCACGACGGACGGGCGGCCAACAAGGAGACCAGTCGCAGCAGGCGGGCGGATGCGCTGATCACATGCTGAAGTGTTCCACATGACCAGGACCGAATCTGTCCTGGTCCCGCCGTAGCGTCTTCTCCATGAGCATGAGCATGAGCATGAGCACGGGAAACACTTCCGCACCCACATTCCGCTACTCGGCGGTCACCTTCGACTGCCCGGACCCCGCCGAAATGGCCCGCTTCTACGGCGAGGCCCTCGGCCTGCCTGTCGTCTTCTCCACCGAGGACTTCGTCCTCCTCGGCCAGGAGGGATCGGCCGGACTGGGATTCAACCGGCTGTCCGACTACCGCCGTCCCACCTGGCCGGATCCGGCCCAGGAGAAGCAGGCCCACATCGAACTGGGCGTAGACGACTTGGATGCCGCCCAGGCCCGGCTCCTCGCCCTGGGGGCCGTCAAGCCCGAATTCCAGCCGGACCCCGACCGGTGGCGGGTCCTGCTGGACCCGGCAGGCCACCCGTTCTGCATCTCCACCCTGGTCTGAGCACGACCTGCAAACCGATGCGGTCCCGGCGTGGCCGACGGAGATACGGCCACACCACAGCGGTGTCAGTGCCGTCGCCATCGAGGGTGAGGCGGCGCCAGATGCGGATCGCGATGCCGCCGGGGCGCGGCCCACACAGTTCAGCCTGCGTACGGGGCCGGACGTACGCACCCCAGGGACACGCTGCCCGGACGCGGATGGGGGAGCGACGGGGGGCGTGAACTGCCGGTTCGTCGCCTGACCGCGGGGTGCGGACGGACAGCTGCATGGGGTACCGACCTGCCCCCCCGGGGAATCGCTAAACCCCAAGGCTGCGGGCGAAGGCCAAGGAGTGGGAGAAAAGTCCCTCCACTTCGGTGTCGGGCAGGCCGTGCCAACCGTGATCGGCGCCCGGCACCGTCCACGACTCAACCGCCGCGCCGGCCTGCTCCAGTGCTGCGGCCAGGGACCGGCTGTGTGAGCAGTCGACCAAGGTGTCCTGGTCTCCATGGACCAGGAGGAACGGTGGCGCGCCGGGCCGGACGTGAGCGAGGGGACTGGCCGTGCGGGCGCGTTCCGGGACGTTGGCCGGGGCCGCTCCGAGCAGGCGCGCCTCGGGGGTCGCGGGGTCTTCGGGGTCGAAGCAGCCACGGGCGGTGGTCAGGTCGCTCGGCGCGTACCAGATCACGGCGCCGACCGGCTGTACGTATTCCCTGTTCACAGGGTCGGCGTTCACAGGGGCAGCCTCGGTCAGGGCGAGGAGTGAGGCGAGGTGTCCGCCGGCGGACTCGCCCCACACCACCGTCCGCCCGCTGTCGATGCCGAGTTCCGCCGAGCGCAGGGTGAGCCAGCGCAAGGCGGAGCGCAGATCGTCCAGCGGGGCGGGGAAGGTGGCCTCGCCGCTGAGCCGGTAGTCGGCGCAGGCGACGGCGAAACCCGCGGCTGCGATGCGCGCGAGGGGCCGGGGCGACCAGTGGCGGGTACGCAGCCCCATGTCGTCGCGCCGCCCCCTATGCCAGGCACCGCCGTGCACGAACAGCACCAGCGGAGCGGGGCGCGCCGCCTCGTCGGCCTCGGGCAGCCAGAGGTCGAGTTCCAGCGGGCGGCTGCCGTCGATCTCTTGATAGGGCACTCCGCGCAGTTCCCGAACCCCGGGCGCGCTCATCGCCGCGGGTGGCAGGGCAGCGCGGTCGGGGTGGGGCGCGGCGATGAGTTCTCGCAGCGAGGGCTCGCGCGCCGTCACCGGGTACGCCACTGGTGATCAGGCAGGAAGCGTACGTCGTACTGCTGCGGGACCGTCTCGAACTTCCCGGCTTCCGGGATGACGGGCTGGTGCGGCAGGCCGAGCTGTTCGGCGGGGGCGCCGAGGTTCTCGAAGAACCGCTCGAACGTACCGCCGGGGCCCGCGGCGACGCCGACGACCTGGCTGTGGTGGCGCTCCATGCGGTAGGCGTGCGTGCAGTTCTTCGGTACGAAGCCGAAGCCGCCGGGGGTGAGCAGCTTCTCCTGCTGGATGCCTTCGGTGTCCTCGACGAAGAGCCGGACCGCGCCCTGGGTGACGTAGAAGACCTCGTGGGTGTCGGCGTGCAGATGGGCCGGTATGACGTCGCCCTTGGGGCCCTCGACGGTGAAGAAGTTGAAGGTGTTCTCGGTCTGCTCGCCGCCCGCGTAGACGGTGATGAGGTCGCCGAAGAGGTGCGCGCGGTCGCCCTCGCCCTTCTCGATGAAGTAGGGCTTGCCCGGCTCCGGGGGGATGTGGGAGGCGCGGCGGTAGCGGGTGGCGTACTCGATGGTCATGCGGTCTCCTTGGATCGCCTGCCGACTGTGAATGTCAGGCAGCCTGACACAATTCCATGTCGGTGGGCAAGCCGTACAGGTATCCGGCCCCGCCGTCCGTCGTCGTGAGGAACAGATGCAAGACACCCGCCGCAATCTCCCCCAACTGCTCGGTGAGGCCCGCCGCTGGTTCGAGGAAGGGCTGCTGGCCGCCGTGGAAGCGGACGGCGTCACGCCGGTGTCCCCGACGCAGACGCAGCTCTTCGCCGTCCTGGACGGCGGGGGCACGACCGTGTCGGAGTTGGCCCGGCGCATGGGTGTCACCCGGCAGACCGCGCACCAGGCCGTGCACGGTCTGATCGCCGCCGGGCTGCTCGAACAGGTCCCGGACCCCGGCTCCGCCCGGCAGCGGCTGATCCGGCGCACGGAAGAGGGGGAACGCGCACACCGCCGGGCTGTCCGCACCCTCGAACAGCTGGAGGACCAGCTCGCCGAGCGGATCGGCCGGAAGGCGGCCGATGCCTTGCGGGCGGCACTGGAGGCGCCCTGGGGGCAGCCGCCCTCCCTCGACTGATCGGCATGGCGCTGTCACCGCGGCGGCATGGCGAAGTCAAAGCCGGTGGCAACCGGCTGAGACCGGCATGACCTCGCACTCCGCGCTCCGACTGCATGACACCGACGTCAATACCTGCCTCCTGCCCCGAAAATCAGCTGCCAGGACTCCACAGCAATGTAATGTGTGATGTCGACTACGGCCTATTACCTGGCCGTTGGCGCGGTCGCGACTTCGGAGGGGCTTGATGGTTGAGGACTTGGTCAGGACCTGGGTGGCGGGCTGGGCGGTGTCCCGGCGGACGCCCCCGCCGGTCAAGACGCCCTGGGGGCTCTACATAGAGGTGGCCGACAGCCCCGATGAAGTGGGACGCCATGTCCTGCCCCGGGCCGAGGAGACGCTGGTCCGCGGTGCCGCCGCCTCGGTGTCCATGCCGCGTACCTGGATGAAGATGCCCGCGGAATCGGAGGAGGCCGAGTCCTGGCTGCCTCAGGGGTGGGCGCGGGAGGAGGACGGGCACCTGATGGCCGTCGACCTGATGACCACGCGCCCGGGCGTGCCCGAGGGGTACACCGTGGCCGTGGAGACCGTGCGAGCCGTTACCACTGCGCGCGTACTGGACGCGACGGGTCATCAGGCGGCCAAGGGGCAGATGGCGTCGCTCGGGGAAGCCGTGGTCGTGGACCGGGTGATGACGGAGGAGGCCCATCGACGGCGCGGGCTGGGCGGCCTCGTGATGCGTACGCTCGCCGACCACGCCGTGGGGGAGGGCGCGGTCCTCGGCGTTCTCGGCGCGACGGACGCCGGGCGTGCGCTGTACGAGACGCTGGGCTGGAAGAAGCACACGACGCTGGCGGAGTACATCTACCGGCCCTGAGAGCTGAGCAAGGACCCGGAGACGAATGACATTCCGGTGATGCCGCGTCACGGCCATCCGCGCCCTGCTGTCGGACGTGAAGTCCCCGGGGCGGTGCGCAACTCGCGTAGGTGACCGGCGTCAGGACTTCCTCGGCGACGCGGACCTGCTCGCCCCGAGGCGTTCGCGGGGAGTAGCTGGAGCCGGGTCGTGACGGGCGCAGGGGCAACCGGTCCTGCAGGCCGCCTGTTTGACGGCCCCGTCGGCGATGGGACCGGTCCAGGCGCGGCCTCCGATCCCTAGTGCGTACGCCGCCGCAACGTAGGTGCGGCGGCGTGCGCAGGCCTGGCTGTGCCGGGGGGCGTGTCGTGCCGAGCCGACGATGCGGCGTCGTCAGCCCGTCGCGGTGCGGCGGGCGTAGGCGCGGGCGCGGTCGCCGCAATCGGCGTGGGCGGCGAGGATGCCTTCGCGACCCCGGCGGACCCGCCCGCCGGGTACAGCCCGCTTGCAGCATGCGTACGCGCCCGCAGCGCAGGCAGGCTGGCTTCCTCACCTCGTCGATCCCGGCCTTCTCAACGCCAGGTACGTACCCGCAGAGTTCACCGAAACTCTCGGAATACCCCGCTCCGTAAAAGAGTTCGGAGGGAACAGCCCCATACAGAGCGGCGTCCTCCCCGGGTGCCGACCGCCTGTTCCCCAGGGGTGAACGAAGGAAGGGTGAGACATGAAGTCCGTCATCCGGACGGCTGCCGGCGGGCCCGAGGTCCTCCAACTCGTCGAGCGTCCGGTGCCCGAGCCCGGCCCCGGTGAGGTACGGGTTCGTGTGCACGTCTCAGGCGTCAACCCCACCGACTGGCGCAGCCGCAGACGCGCACTGCCACAGGGCATGAACGAACAGGTGCCCCACCAGGACGGCGCCGGGGTGATCGACGCCGTCGGTTCGCAGGTCGACCCGGAGCGGATCGGACAGCGGGTGTGGATCTGGGAGGCCGCGTGGGAGAGTCCCTGGGGAACGGCACAGCAATACACACTCGTCCCTGACCGGCATGCCGTCGCCCTGCCCGACCACGCCCCGTTCGAACTCGGCGCCGCCCTGGGCGTCCCGGCCCTGACCGCCCACCGCGCGCTGACCGTTCATGACGGCGGACCGGGGCGTATCGCGCCCGGCACCCTGCGGGGTACCACCGTGCTGGTGGCGGGCGGCGCCGGCGCTGTCGGCAACGCGGCCGTTCAACTCGCCCGCTGGGCCGGAGCGCGTGTAGTCACCACGGTCAGCAGCCCCGCCAAGGCCGCGCTGGCGCGCGCAGCCGGCGCCCACCGAGTGGTCGACTACCGCACGCAGGACGCGGCCGCGGAAATCCTGGACTTCGCCCCCGAAGGCGTCGATATCGTCGTGGAGGTCGCACCGGGCGCCAACACCTCTCTCGACATCGCGGTGGCCGCCCCGGGGGCCGTGGTGGCCTACTACTCGGGTGGCGAGGGGGAGCGGCTGTCCGTCCCGGTACTCACCTCACTGTCGGCGAACCTGCGCTGGCAGAGCGTCTTCGTCTACACCGTGCCGCCTGCGGCGAAGCGGCAGGCGCTCACCGATGTCGCGGCGGCCGTGGACGCGGGGGCGCTGCGCGTGGGCGAGGAAGCCGGACTGCCGCTGCACCGCTTCGTGCTGGAGCGCGTCGCTGACGCCCACGCCGCGCTCGAGAAGGGTGTCGTCGGAAAGGTCCTTCTCGACATCCCGTGAGCGTGGCACCGGCTGCCGGTCGGCGCCGTGCACCCGCAAGTCCGCACGCCGCGGCGTATCCGACATCCAGCCGACATCGGCCGTGAGACCGACACGAAATACGGGCACCGGCAAATCGCCGGGTTACGTCTGGGTCATGTCGACGAACCGCGGGTAGCGGCCTGAAAGGCGATGGTGATGGTGACGGTGGGGCCGTTTCGCGGCGCGGCTGACCGCACCCAGCCTGAAGCACTGTCGGTTCAGGATTCGGCGGGCAGGAGCTGGACCAGGCCGACTCCGTTCTCCTCGTCCACCCCGGTCTGCGTGGCGCGGACCCTCCAGCGGCCGGCGGGCAGTAGGACCGGCGCCTCAGCGGGCATCCCACCATCGGGGTACTCGATGCCCAGGTCGGCACCTGCTTCGGCGGAGTCCATGAGCACCGCCGGGCCGTCCGAGGCCCAAGTGCCGCACTGCTCCCAGACCGTGGCCGGGTCTGCAAGGACGGTGTCCGCCGCGGCTCTCAGTCCGGCCTCGGAGTCGGCGGCGCGCCATCGCAGGAACGCTCGGTGCTGGGGCAGATAGCAGCTGGTCGCCGGCTCGTCCGCCAGCACCAGTACCTGCGCACCGTTCTTGTCGATGGGGATCACACCGGCCAGACCGTCCACCGCGCAGGCCCGGTCGTAGTCGTCCGGGGCGGTGGCGTCTCCCGCCATAAGGCCATGCTCCGTGCACCCGCCCCAGGAGGCCAGGGCGGAGAGGGGGATGACAATCAGAGGGCCGCCCATCGACTCCACCCAGACAGGGGAGGGGGCAGAGGCATCGTCTGCGACGGATGAAGAGGTGATCATGCGAGTCAGTGTGCCGTCGCCCACTGACAACGTCCCCCAGCTCGTGGGAACCCAGCACGGGGAGAGGCGCAGCACCCGTGGCAAGCAGCAGCTGCGGGACAGCCCTTGGGGCGATCTCCTGTGCGTAGAGGATCAGCGGCAGCCCCGCGACGCGGTCCAGGTCCGGCTGGGTGCAGGTCCCCAGTGTGAGTCCTTGTGGTGAGCCAGTCGAGGAAGTAGTTCGCCGCGGTGACGTGGCAGCGCACGTTCAGGTACTGGAGCCGGGTGGTGTGGTCTTCGCCGAGGCGGCGCCGGAATCGGCGCAGGTGGTGCCAGACCGCGTAGCCGTGCGGGATCCGGCGCTCGGTGAGATCGGTACGGGCCTGGACCGTGGTGGTGGTCCATTTCTCCAGAGCGATGAGCCGTTCATCGCGGGGCGGGAAGGCGCCGGTCGCGACCAGGACATTGCGCAGGTGAGCCAGCGCCTTGCCCGGGGGCGGTTCGTCGAGGATCTCGTGGGTCACGGGCCGCTCGTCGCGGCCTGTACGCTCCAGGAGATCTCCCGGGCCCGTACCCGCCCCCTCACCCAGCGAGGAGACCAGCCGCTACCGGCGGACCATCGCCTCAGGGGCGCACAGGAGCGAAAGGGGGGCGTGTCGGCGCACGTACGCGCCACTCAGCCCCATCCCGTGCCAGCATGACCACCCTGAGCAGGCAGCCACCCTGCCAACCGCACCTCGCCAGACACACCGGAAACAGGGGGTCGCGGGCGCGGATTGCCCCTCCGGGCCGCCCGGGCACCGCCCGGCCCGGGACCCGACCGTCCTTTTCACAACACCTAGCCGCACGGGTCCCGCACGCCCACCGGCCCACGACCGCACCGGGACGGGGCGCGGGCGCGGTGCGGCATCCTCCGAACGAGATGGCGCAGCCTCGCGACCGTATGAGACGTGGAGTGAACTCGTGGCGCTGATTGTGACATTCACCGGCAGGACACCACTGGGCACGGCGGGCGGTGGCCTGCCGCACCAGATCTGGTCCTACTCCGTACAACCCGGCATCGGGGCCGACCTGCGCATCGGCCAGCGCATCGCTCTGGCCGTCCCGGCGGACGCCGATGTGCGCGACCCCCGGCTGTTCCCCGGCGTGGCCGCTCTGGAGGGCATGTTCGTCGAACCCGACGGCGGCCTGAGCCGCACCTATACCGGGCGGGTGATCACTACGCCGGGCACGCAGACCCTCGCGTTCGTCGCCCCGCCCGCCCAGCAGGAGCGCGAGCTGTTCCTGGTGACACGCACCGGCTCCACCCCGTGGACGGTGACGCCCTTCGCCAAGGCGCAGGGCGAGGACGTGGGGAACACCCAGGTGCTCCCCGCTCCCGCCCCGACCCCCAGGGCCCCCAACGGCCGCCCGGTCACCGACTTCGCCGGGACCCTGCCCTACGCCAGCGAACTCTTCGGCGTCTACCAGCCGCTGCCCGGATGGCTCGGCTATTCCAGCAGTAGTCGTCTGGCCGAGGTGGGCGGCGGCGAGCGTCCGGCGCGCGAGCTGTTCAGCGGCGAGGCAGCACGTGACCTCGACGTCCCTGGCCTCGGCCCCCTTCTCTGGGCGCCCGACGGCGCCGGGGACTCCGCGCTCGCGCTGCCGCAGCCGCCCACCGAGGGCATCCTCAGCCCGGTGGGCCTGGTGGACCTCTTCCGCGAATACTTCTTCGAGTTCGACACTTTCCTGGGCGCCCCCGTCGGTCACCTCTGGCTCAGCCCCGGCGGCACTGTGGAGGTGGTGGAGACCTCCACCCGCCGCACTCTCGTCGAGCGCAGCGCCGAGCAGTCCGAGGAGAGCGTCGTACGCACGGAGGAGTCCCTGACCGACCAGACCGATGTCGCCGACGCGGTCAAGGAGGACAACGCCAGCGAGACCTCCCTCGGCGTCACCGCCAACGCGGGCGCGAACTACGTCGGCATCGCTCACGCCGACGTCAGCACCAGCTACAGCACCAAGAACACCACCAACAGGTCCTCGGAGGTGACGCACAAGCACAGCAGGACCCAGAGCTCCAAGGTCAGCAGTGAGATCCACCGCAACTTCAAGACCACCTTCAAGACGGTGACGGAGACCACCGACACCTCCAGCCGCCGCTACGTCGTCCAGAACACCACCGACCGGCTCGTCAACTACGAGCTGCGCCGCAAGATGCGCAAGGTCGGCATCCAGCTCCAGCACATCGGCACCCAGATGAGCTGGCAGGTCTTCGTCGGCGACCCGGGGCGCGGCCTGGGCCTCGGCGAGCTGCTGCACGTGGTTGAGGCCCCTGACCTGACCTCGCTGAAGAAGCCGGTGCCGCCGGACCCGCTGGGCCTCACCCAGACCAGCTACACCGACATCTTCCCCGCCCAGCAGCACCCCACCAGCGACAACGGGCCCCATCTGGCCGAGGACTGGACTCCTCAGCAGGGGTTCGACCGGCTCTGGCACGGCCACTCCAACGAGTACCTGATCGCGCACTTCGACTTCACCCCCGTCTCCCCCGGCCCCGGATACAAGCTCAGCGCCAAGGTCGACAAGCCGATCCGGCTGAAGGAGGCGAAGGCGGGCAACGGCAGCGGCACCAAGTTCCTCGCCGACTACGAGATCATCGACCGCGACTCGGGCCAGTTCCGCGTCAACTGCAAGCTCGTCAACTTCGCCAACAGCAACTACGTCAGCCTCACCCTCATCATCTTCTGGGACCCGCCGGACGTGAACCCCGCGCAGGCGGCCTACGAACGCGATCTGGCCGAGTACCGCAAAGAGGTGGCCAAGCTCCAGCGTGCCGCGTACGCCCGCGCCGTACGGGAACGGGCGGAGCTGGTCAGCAAGGTGCGCAGGCGCCCGCCGGAGGAACTGCGCAAGGAAGAGCGGCAGTCGGTCTTCGCCAACCTGATCACCCAGCTCGACCTCTTCCACGGACGCCGCCCCCATCTCGGCTCCGAGCTGATCCGGCAGATGTTCGACGTCGACCGCATGCTCTACTTCGTCGCCCCGGACTTCTGGCGGCCCGGCGCCGCCTCCGCCGCCGGCGAGCACTCCCAGGGCCGGGTCCCCGTCCCGACGCACGACTGGGACCTCACCGAGGGCGATCCGCTCGCCGGCGCGACCGTGCCCAGCCACTACGCGCACACCAGCGCCAACAACCCGCCGGAGGCCGCACACCCGGTGAACCTGGGCAAGCCCGAATGGCGCATCAACTACCCGCTCACCGAGAACGCGCAGGCCGCGCCGATGGGCAGCTCCCTGGGCTGGCTGATCCAGACCGACGGCGACGAACGCCGCAACGAGTTCCTCAACTCCGCCTGGGTCACCGCCGTCCTGCCCATCCGGGCGGGACACGAGGTCGAGGCCCTCGGCTGGCTGATGGGCGCACACGTCGAGGGCGAGGCCGCGCTCGCCAAGCCCTACCCCTGGCAGACGGGCGACCCGGACACCTATCGGGACAAGACCATCGGCCAGGTCCTGGAGCTGCGCGCCCGTGAACTCCAGGAGAAGAACACCGACATCGCCAACACGCTGCGCGCCGAGAAGGTCTTCGAGACCGGCTTCGACCCGCTCGACGGCGGCTTCCGGCCCGCTGAGCCGTACAAGGTCTTCGACCAGTGGGTGGAGGTGCTGCCCACCGACCAGGTGGTCGCGGTCGAGGTCCAGTACGACCCCAAGACCGGACAGCAGCGGTGAGGCTGCACATCTCCTGGGCCGACCGACCGCACTTCCTGCTCAAGGGGGCGGTGGCGGAGATCCACCTGGACCCGCCCTTCCCCGACTGGTGGCAGAGCGGCACAGGCCGGACCGTGGCACCGCTCTCGCAGGACGACACCGGCGCGGTCTTCGACGTCCCTGCCAAGACGCCGATGCGACTCGACGTGCGGGTCACCCCCTCGGCCGGAGGCCGCGCCGGCCCCGTTGGCCTGGAAGTCGTCCAGTTGCTCCGGCTCACCGAACAAGGCGTGCCCATCTACGACGGGCACGCCATCAACCGCACAGTCGTGGCCATGCACAAGACCCACCCCGGCCAGGACGTCGTACCGGGGCAGAAGCCCGTCGTGCTCCCGGAGGGCGGCCCCGCGCAGGTCTTCACCGGGCCCCACCCGCTTCTCACCACGGGCCCCCGCGCCGCCTCGCTGCGCGTCGCCGCCGACTTCCTCGACATCACCGGCCTGTGGTGGGAGCTGCACCACAAGCCGACGCTCCGCAAGGGGGTGCCGGGCTCCCCGGCCGCCTACCGCCAGTGGCACTTCAACTCCTGGTACCTCGATCCGGAATGTGCCGGGCAGCCCACCCGGCTGCGCGTGCTGGCCAGCACCTGGGGCGTGCCACTGGTCTGGTTCGCGGCCCTGCCGCCCACCGCGATGGGCCCGCTCCCCGCACAGACCCGGATCGGCGGCGCGGTCTTCTACCGCCCCGTGTTCAGCGCCTACCCCTACCCGTCGGACCGCGAGAAGGGTTTGACCTCCCCCGTGCACAGCCTGCTGGGCATGGAACAGCTCGCCCGCTATCTGCTCCAGGGACGCAACCGGTCACAGGCCCCGGGCATCGGCTATTACTCCCCGTACGACACCTGGCTCCTGGATCACTTCCGCAGGTCCGAGGAAGAGGAGGAAGAGGACGGACCGCAGACCTGGCCGAGCAAGCACATCCTGAACCTGCCCATCGCCCTGGAGCACCAGTTGGCGCGCTCCGCCACTCTGCTGAAGGAGGCGGACAACCCCGAGCAGCGGGTGCTGCTGATGCCCTGGCCCGCCGCGGGCGGCGTCGACGGCGCCTACGACCACACGATGCGCGCGGGACTCGCCCCGCACATCGCCCAGGCAGTGGCGCTGCTCTGGTCGACCGGGGCGCTCGGCGGGCGCGGCCAACCGCTGTCCGTGCGCGGACTCGCCCCCATCGCGTTCCACGGCGGCTCCTCCGCGCCGCTGCGGCTGGACCCACTGCTCTGGATCGCGGGCTACAGCCGTGGCGGGGACGCCGTCACCAGGACCGTGGAGAACAACGGCGAGAGCCTCGCCCGGGTGATCTCGGTCGACGACGGCCGGATCAACCGCCGCCGCGACGGCTTGCTCCGTGCCGCCGCCGCGGCGGCACGCGCGGGGCGGCGTCTGCGGGTGTTCGTGGTGAAGTCCCCATACACCGGACCCGTTCCCCACTCCCTGCTCGAGGAGCTGACCCGCGCGAAGGCCGACGTCACACTGCTGCCGGGCGGCGACTACACCGCCTTCTGGGCACGGCCCCCCAACGGGTCGGCCTGGCAGCGCTATCTGTTCGCCGACTGGGATAAACACGCCGAGGACGTAGCCAAGGACCTGGCCGCAGAGACCCGCGCCGCCACGCGGAGCAAGGACTACGAGAGCCCGTACGACGCCATGCGGCACATGCTGGCCGTCGTCGGCGGCCAGGTCTTCGACACCGAGCCCCAGCACACGGCCAGCCGCGGTTTCCTGGAGGAGTGCCTCGGCCCCTGAGGGGGACGCCGTGGGATTTGGCCGGCCATAGTGTGTTCTCGCAGGTCAGCGTGGACGTGATCGCGGCTTCAGAGGCAAGTCCGGAAGCTCCGGTGCCCGCAGTGGTGCTCCGTCGTACCCTTGCACTTCGCCGAATCGGGTCCCTTCCACCCAGTCCTCGCGCGCCCGCTCGACCTCTTCCTGTGTGCGGGCGACGAAGTTCCACCACATGATCAGTTCCTCGTCGAAGGGCTCGCCGCCGAGCAGCATGAACTCCGCGTCCGACGCGGCCCGCAGGGGCAGCTCGCTGCGTCCGCAGCCCAGGTAGAGCATCGAGCCCGGCAGGACTGGTACGCCGTCGACGTGCACCTCGCCCGCCATCGACAGGACCCCGTACTCGAAGTCGGGGTCCAGCGGCAGGCGAGCCTCGGTGCCGGAGGTCAGGGTGAGGTCGGCGCCGACGATCGGTGTGTACGTGGTGCCGGGGGACGTGGCGCCGTCCAGGGCGCCGAGGATCACCGTCGCTCGCAGGCCGGGCGCGGTGACCGTCGGCAGCTCGGCGTGGTGCTCGAACTTGGGGTCGGTGTGCCGGTGCGCGTCCGGCAGCGCCACCCACAGCTGCGCTCCGTGCAGGAGGCGGGCGTGCGGCTTCGGTGACTCCTCCGAATGCGAGATGGCCCGGCCCGACGTCATGAGGCCGAGCTCGCGCGGGCGGATGGTCTGCAGGCTGCCGGTCGAGTCGCGGTGCAGCACCTCGCCTTCGTGCAGCCAGCTCACGGTCTGCAGGCCCATGTGCGGGTGGGGCGGCACCTGCATGCCGGGTTCGTCGGCGATGTCGTCGGGGCCGTAGTGGTCGACGAAGGCCCACGCCCCGATCATGCGGCGCCCGAGGTTCGGCAGCAACCTGCGGACCTCGGTCGACGCGCCGAGCCGTACCCGGCGCGGGCTCAGCAGCTCACGGACGGGTTCGGCGACGACGAACCCGCGCCCGCCGCACAGCGAGGGAACCGCCTGACGGTCAAGGTTGCTCATGCGGCTCAACCTAGCTTGCGATCATGGTCGGGCGGCAGAGTCCTCCCGTACGTCTTCCCGTACCGGTGGCTGCGCAATCTGCTCCTCGCGCGGCCGGGAACCGCAGTGGGGTTCGAAAGGCGTCACACGAATGGGCTAATCAGGCGCAGGCCGCATCAGACCGGTCCGGTCGCCGCAACCGTGCCTCAGCAGGCCCTTTGTCTCGCGATCCGTGCACGCTGCGTGACTCTCCTGGTTGCGGGAGGAAGCGGTACGGAGCGGAGTGGAGGGGAGGCGTGCGTCGTCCGTGGCGAGAGTCGATTCTGCCCGTCGCGCGCTCCAAGGGAGTGATCACCCATGACGCAGGGCGAGGCCTTCACCAACCCCGACGGGCTTGCGGGCCTGACGGCCTATGACCAGACCGGCGAGAAGATCGGCAGCGTCGAGCAGGTCTACCTCGACGACCGTACCGGCCGCCCCGAGTGGGTGACCGTGAAGACCGGTCTCTTCGGGATGAAGCAGAGCTTCGTCCCGCTCGCCGGCGCCCGTCGCCAGGAGGACCAGCTGCATGTGGCGACCACGAAGGAGGCCGTCAAGGAGGCCCCGCGCGTGGACGCCGACCAGCACCTTGAGCCGGAGGAGGAGCACGAGCTCTACCGGCACTACGGGCTCGCGCGGCCCGAGGCCACCGCCGGCGGCATGGCGGGCGGCGTGGCGGGCGGTGGCATGCGGCCCGGCGCCGCCGGCCGCGGCGACCTGGCCGGAGCGGGTGCGGGAGGCGGTCGTGAGTTCGCGACCCGCGCCGGAGCGGACCGCGACCGCAAGGGCGACGAGATGATCCGCTCCGAGGAGCGGCTGCACGTCGGCAAGGAGGAGGAGACGGTCGGCAGGGCCCGCCTGCGCAAGGTGGTCGTCACCGAGGACGTGACGACGTCCGTACCCCTTTCGCACGACGAGGTCCGCGTCGTCCGCGAGCCCATCCGTGAGGGAGACGGCACGCGCGCGAAGATCGGCGAGGAGGAGGCCGAGGTGACCCTGCACGCCGAGAGGCCGGTGGTCAGCAAGGAATCCGTGCCCGTCGAGCGGGTCCGTCTGGAGACGGAGAAGGTCACCGAGAACCGCGAGGTCTCCGACCAGGTGCGCAAGGAGCAGATCGAGTACGACCAGGCCAAGGGTGAGCGCGGTCGTGGTGACGCCAAGGGCGAGAACTGGCGCGAGCGGAAGCAGGGCCCGCGCCACTGACGCCTCTCGCAGCTCCCCGGCCGGGGGCGGCCGAGGGCAGAGGCGGAGACAGAGGCAGACCGCAGAGGGAGGGAACACTCGCAGCGAGTGTTCCCTCCCTTACGTGTGCCCCGCACCTCTCGTACGACACGAACCGTCGCGCTCGCGTTCGAGAATTGACCGTTGTGGCACATCTATTGACGCGGCTTGTTCAGGAAATTTATGGTCCCTGAACCCTCGAAGGCGAACCAGAGTGACGGAGAACAATGACGTACTCCCTCGGTGTACGGCCGCGCGCCGCCCGACTGACCGCGGTGTTCCTGGCCGGAGTGCTTGTCGCCTCGGTGCCGCCCGCGGCCTCGCAGACGGCGCGGGACACCGCCACGGCTGCTTCCGCCACTCCTCCCGCCACGGCCGCGCAGTGCCGCAAGAACGACGGCTGGACGCTCGGCACCACCCGCCCCGACACACAGGACACGCACCACGCCTACGTGGGCAACGGCTACCTGGGCCAGCGCGTACCGCCCAACGGTGCCGGATACGCCGACAGCGACGTCAAGACGGGCTGGCCGCTGTTCACCCCGCGCTACGACGGCTCCTTCGTGTCCGGCCTGTACGCGCACAACAAGCAGACCGCGGGGGACAGGCAGGCCGCCGCCGCCCTGCCCACGTGGTCCGCGCTCAACGTCAGCACCGGCGGAACACAGGGCGATACCTTCAACTCTTCGACGCCCACCGGCCGGATCTCCCACTACCGCCAGTCGCTGTTCCTCCACTGCGGCGTGGTGCGGACCTCGTTGACGTGGACCGCCGCCGACGGCCGCAGGACCGACCTCGTGTACGAGGTGCTCGCCGACCGCGCCGACCCGCACGCGGGCGCCGTACGCATGAGCATGACGCCGCACTGGAGCGGCCGGGCGACCGTGACCGACCTGTTGGACGGCCGCGGCGCGCGGCGCATCCGGCAGACCGGTGGCGGCGACCGGACCGACGGGCACCGAGAACACGGCCGGGCCCCCGCCCCGAGCATGGACGTGGCCTTCCGTACGGACGGCACGAACGTGGACGGTGCCGTCGCCTCCACACTCCGCGCCGAAGACGGCGCACAGGGGGCGCGCCCCGAACGCGCCGCCGAGGCACAGAAACTGACGGCACGCCAGTCGCTGTCGCTGCCCGTCCTTCGCGGCCGCTCGTACGGCTTCACCAAGTACGTGGGCGTCGACACCGCCCTGACGTCCCGCGCACCGCGCCGCGCCGCGACCGCGACCTCGCGGCGCGCCGCTGACCGCGGCTGGCAGGCACTTCTCCGCTCGCACACCGCCGCTTGGTCGCGGCTGTGGCGCAGCGACATCGAGGTGCCCGGGCAGCGGGACATGCAGACGTGGGTGCGTTCCGCGCAGTACGGACTGTTCTCCAGCACCCGTGAGGGCGCGGCGAACAGCATCGCTCCTGCGGGGCTGACCAGCGACAACTACGCGGGTCTCGTCTTCTGGGACGCGGAGACCTGGATGTACCCGGGGCTGCTCGCCACCCGCCCCGAACTCGCCAAGTCCGTGGTCGACTACCGCTACCGCACCCGTGCGGGCGCGCGGGAGAACGCCCGCAAGCTCGGCTACGGCGGCCTCTTCTACCCCTGGAACAGCGGGAGTTCGGGCAACCTGGCCAAGGAGTGCCACAGCGTCGACCCGCCGCACTGCCGCACCCAGATCCACCTCCAGTCCGACATCTCCCTTGCCACCTGGCAGTACTACCTCGCCACCAAGGACGCCCGCTGGCTGCGCGAGCGCGGTTGGCCCGTGCTGAAGGGCATCGCCGAGTTCTGGGCGGACCGCGTCAGCCGCAACGCGGACGGCAGCTACTCGATCAAGGACACGGCCGGGCCCGACGAGTACAGCAACGGCGTCGACGACGCGGTCTTCACCAACGCCGGCGCCGTCACCGCCCTGCGCCACGCCACCCGCGCCGCCGAACTGCTCGGCCGGCAGGCCCCTGCCAGGTGGAAGTCGATCGCCGACCGCATCCGGATTCCGTACGACAAGAAGCGCAAGGTCTTCCAGCAGTACGACGGCTACAAGGGCAGCACCATCAAGCAGGCCGACACCGTCCTGCTGATGTACCCGCTGGAATGGCCGATGCCCGAGGGCGCCGCCGCAGGAACCCTCGACTACTACGCCCAGCGCACCGACCCCGACGGTCCGGCCATGACGGACTCGGTGCACGCCATCGACGCCGCCGGGATCGGTGAGGCCGGCTGCTCCACGTACACCTATCTGGAGCGCTCCATCAAGCCGTTCGTACGCGGTCCCTTCGCCCAGTTCTCGGAGGCCCGCGGCGAGAAGGCGGGCGCCGAGGACCCGCTGTCGGGCTCGCCCGCGCACGACTTCCTCACCGGCAAGGGCGGCTTCCTGCAGGTCTTCACCAACGGCCTGACCGGCCTGCGGATGCGGGAGAACCGACTCCACCTCGACCCGATGCTGCCCCCGCAGCTCGACCGCGGCGTCAACCTGCACGGTCTGACCTGGCAGGGCAGGACGTACGACATCGACCTCGGCGCCCACCACACCACCGTGCGCCTCACCGGCGGCGAGCCGATGACGCTCGACACCCCGCAGGGCGAGCAGGTCGTCAGCAAGGGCGCCCCGGCCGTCCTCAAGACCCGCCGCCCCGACCTCAAGCCCACCACGAACGCGGCCCGCTGCACCAGTGCCACGGCCACCTCCCAGCAGCCCGGCATGTACGCGGGCGCAGCCGTCGACGGCAACACGGCCACGGCCTGGGTCCCGGACGGCGCACGCGGCCGGCTGACCACGCACCTCGCCCGGCCCGTCCACGTCAAAAAGGTCACCCCGACCTGGAGCGACACCAAGCCCGCGGCCCACACCATCGAGCTCTCCCTCGACGGCAGGCACTGGCACCGCGCGAGCGCGGACACGGGCGAGGGACGACTCGCACGCCATGTGCGGGTGACGGTGCGCGGTGACGCGAAGGCGAAGAAGCATCCGGGCATCGCCGAGCTGACGGTCAACTAGGTGTCCGGGTGTATTGAGCCGCAGGGGCGATACACCTGGCGCCGGGGCACTGTCGCTACGGCCGCCGGGACGGCAGCGGATGCAGCGTGGGCCACTGGGCCAGCATGGCGGTGCGCATCGCCGTCGCGAGGCGGCCCAGGTCGGCCAGCTCGCCACCCCCGGCGGTGAGGCGGCCGACGACTCCGAGGCGGTGTGCCAGGCGCTGCCGGGCCGTCGCCGTGCCCCAGTGCCAGTCCCGTTCCGACAGCTCGGCCAGGTGGTCCGTGGTGCCGCGCTGCGCCCGCTGGACCAGCGCGTCGCCCCGCAGTACCCAGCCCGCGCACGCGTCCGCGAGGTCGCACTCCGTGTCGGCGCCGGTGTCGGCGCCCGTGGCCTCGCGCCAAGCCGTGCGGTACGCGGTCTCGGCCGCCGCAAGGAGCGGCGGCGCCGGGGCGGTCGAGCACCAGCAGGTCGGAAAGCCGATGCGGAGGTAGGCGAGCTCGACGAGTCCGTTGCCCAGCGAGGCCTGCTCGAAATCGATGAACCTGACGCCGTCGGCGGTGTGCAGGTCGTTGCCGGGGCAGGGGTCACCGTGCAGGAGCGAGCGGTGCGGCGTGCAGGACAGGCGGTTCACCAGGGCGTCCAGCGCGGCCGGGACGGAGCGGGGCACCTCGACGCGGAGTCTTCGGGCCAGCGCGAGGAAGGAGTCGATGTCGTCGTGGTCCGGGCCCGGCCAGGTGGGCAGAGCGCTCGCGGTGTCCGTGTCGGCGGCCGCGTGGAGCCGGGCCAGCGCGGCGGCGTACTCGACCACCCAGTCCTCGCGGGGCGGCCGTTCCTCCAGGTGCTCCAGGACCAGGACCCGGTCGTCGGGGTCGGTGCCGAGGAGTACCGGCACCACCGGTGGGTCGACCCGGGAAGCGAGCCGCAGCGCGCCGACCTCGCGCGCGTACCTGTCGTCGGCGTCCGGCCCCTCCACGAGCTGCTTGATCACCACGGGCGTGCCGGACAACTCGGCGCGCCACACCCGTGACCGGGGGCTGCTGGCCAGTTCGCGGGCCCGGCCCGGCACACCCAGCCCGGCTCTCAGCTTCTCCCCGAACGGCAACCGTGACCGCATGTCCCACAGGCTCCTCAGCGTCGATGGCCCGGCGGACGCGGCGCTGCTTTCCCGCAATGCCGGTGCCGGTGCCGAGCACAATAGGGGGCGCGGACTGCCGTGCGGTGCAAGGGGGTTGGGTGCGCCGATCCGGTCCCTGCCCTCGTACGCGCGGGGCCGGATCAGCGGGCCTGACCAGCCGTCAGGAGGCGGACAACTCCTCTCGGACCGTCCTGGCCGCCACGACCAGGTTCTCCAGGGACGCGCGGGTCTCGGGCCAGCCGCGCGTCTTCAGGCCGCAGTCCGGATTGACCCACAGCCGTTCCGCGGGGATCGCCTCAAGTCCATTGCGCAGCAGGGCCGCTGCCTCCTCGGCGTCGGGCACGCGCGGGGAGTGGATGTCGTAGACGCCGGGGCCGGCCTCGCGCGGATAGCCGTGGGCGGCGAGTTCGCGGGCGACCTGCATGTGGGAGCGGGCCGCTTCCAGGCTGATGACGTCGGCGTCGAGGTCGTCGATGGCCTGGACGATGTCGCCGAACTCGGCGTAGCACATGTGCGTGTGGATCTGCGTGTCGGGCCGCACCCCGCTCGTGGTGAGGCGGAACGCCTCGGTGGCCCAGGCGAGGTAGGCGGGGTGGTCGGCGGCGCGCAGGGGCAGCGTCTCGCGCAGGGCGGGCTCGTCGACCTGGATGACGGACGTCCCGGCCGCCTCCAGGTCGGTCACCTCGTCGCGCAGTGCGAGGGCGACCTGGCGGGCGGTGTCGGCGAGCGGCTGGTCGTCACGGACGAAGGACCAGGCGAGCATGGTGACGGGGCCCGTGAGCATGCCCTTGACGGGGCGCTCCGTCAGGGACTGGGCGTACGTCGTCCAGCGCACCGTCATCGGCTCCGGTCGCGAGATGTCACCGGCGAGGACCGGCGGACGCACATAGCGGGTGCCGTACGACTGGACCCAGCCGTGCTGCGTGGCGAGGTAGCCGGTGAGCTGCTCGGCGAAGTACTGCACCATGTCGTTGCGTTCGGGCTCGCCGTGCACCAGGACGTCGAGGCCCGTCTTCTCCTGGAAGGAGATCACCTCCTGGATCTCGGCCCTGACGCGCTCCTCGTACCCGGCGGCGTCGATCCGTCCCGCCCGCACATCGGCGCGGGCCGTGCGCAGTTCGGTGGTCTGCGGGAAGGAGCCGATGGTGGTGGTCGGCAGCAGTGGGAGGCCGAGGGCGGCGCGCTGGGCCGCCGCGCGCTCGGGGTAGGGCTGGGAGCGGCGGGCGTCGGCCTCCGTGACGGCGCCGGCCCGGGCGCGGACGGCCGGGTCGCGGGTGATGGGGGAGCCTGCCCGGGACGCCAGATCGGCGCGGTTGGCGGCGAGTTGGGTGGAGATCGTGTCGGTGCCCCGGGCCAGGCCCCGGGCGAGCGTCACGATCTCGGTGGTCTTCTGGCGGGCGAAGGCCAGCCAGCGCAGGATCTGCGGCTCGATGTCCCGTTCCAGGGTGGCGTCGACGGGGACGTGGAGGAGGGAGCAGGAGGCGGCCACGTCGACACGGTCGGCCAGGCCGAGCAGGGTGCCGAGGGTGGCCAGGGACTTCTCCAGGTCGTCGACCCAGATGTTGCGGCCGTTGACGACCCCCGCGACCAGCCGTTTGCCGGGCAGCCCGCCGGCGGCGGCGAGCGCGTCGAGGTTGGCGGCCGCCGCATCGGTGAAGTCGAGGGCGAGGCCCTCGACCGGGGCCTTGGCGAGCAGGGGAAGGGCGTCGCCGAGCCGGTCGAAGTACGAGGCGATGAGGAGCTTGGGCCGGTCGGTGAGGGCGCCGAGGTTGCGGTAGGCGCGCTCGGCCGCGTTCAGTTCGGCCCGCGTACGGTCCTGGACGAGCGCGGGCTCGTCGAGCTGGACCCACTCGGCGCCCGCGGCGCGGAGGTCGGCGAGCACCTCGGCGTACACCGGCAGGAGACGGTCGAGGAGGGTCAGCGGGTCGAAGTCGGCGGCCACCCCGGGTGCGGGCTTGGCGAGCAGCAGGTAGGTGACGGGGCCGACGAGGACGGGGCGCGCCGAGAGGCCCAGCGCATGGGCCTCCCCGAACTCGGTGACCTGCTTGGTGGAGTCGGCACGGAAGACGGTGCCGGGCCCCAACTCCGGCACCAGGTAGTGGTAGTTGGTGTCGAACCACTTCGTCATCTCCAGCGGCGCCACGTCCTGGGTGCCGCGCGCCATCGCGAAGTAGCCGTCGAGCGCGTCCCTCTCGACCGCGGTGCGGTGACGCTCGGGGACGGCGCCGACCATGACGGTGGTGTCAAGGACGTGGTCGTAGTACGAGAAGTCGCCGGTCGGGACTTCGTCGATGCCGGCGTCGGCGAGTTCGCGCCAGTTCGAGCGGCGAAGCCCGGCGGCGGTGGCCGCGAGGGCGTCCGCGGTGACGCGGCCCTTCCAGTAGCCCTCGATCGCCTTCTTGAGTTCGCGGTCACGACCCTGACGGGGGTAGCCGTACACGGTGGCCCGTGCTGCCGCGGCTGCGGGCTTGGTGGTCACGGAGATCTCCTTCGCGAGATGAATCCCTGAGATCCCGGAGACGGGACGAGAGCGCGAAGGGCGACGGACCGGACGGGCCGGGAGCGCGCGGTCGGCGCGGTCGCCCGTCTGGTATGCACGCCGACCCGCCCACGAGGTCACCGGGATATCCGCGCACGAATGGTTCGGGCGCGGACAGCGGGCAGGTCTTCGGACTCGCGGGCCTCGTCCACTGCCTTCGGAAGAAGGCGGGCGGACACCTACTGGCCGTCGCTTCCCAGAACCGGTCTCGCGGTTCCAGTGCGTGTGACGGCGGTCGTTCCCGCTCACCGCTGCGGGGCAGTCCCGGATTCACACCGGGTTCCCTCTTGCGACGCTCCCGTCTGGCGGACGGGGCGAACCAGCTGCACCGATCACCATACGGGGCCGCCGACCGCTGTTCCGGGTCACCCTCGGCATTCGGACGGTGAGGAGGAACACGTGCCGTGGACGCTTCGCCGGCGCGGCGGGCGGGAAAGCGACGGCGATGTTCGGCCGCGCGACTCCTTGTCGCGCGGGCCCGCGCGCGCCCTTTGGCAAGCTGCACACGTCACCGAGAACTGGACCCCGCCCGCCACCACCGTGCGCGACTTCTCCGACCGGGCCGCGCGCCAGGTACTCGACCCGGGCTGCCCGGCCCGCTTCCTGGTCGGCTACGCGGGAGGCCGCGCGGTCTGCTGCGCCGAGGTCTTCCTGCACGCGGGCGTCGCCGGGATCTACCACATCTGCACCCTGGCCGCCCACCGCGGCCGCGGATACGGCGGCGCCGTCGCCCTCGCCGCCCTGCACACCGCCCGCGACCAGGAGTACGTCCACGCCGGCCGCCAGGCATCCACCGACGGCGAACCGGTCTACCGCCGCCTGGGGTTCCGCTCCTGCGGCCGGTTCACCGAACACGCCTCGCCCGCCGCGCGACCGCCGTTCGGCTTCGCCTATTGAGCACCGGCCTCCGGCTGCGCCCGGCACTCCCGCGCCCGGCGACCGGCCCCGCTGAGCAGATCGACGCGCTGACCCGCCCCCTCCTTGAGGACGTAGAGGGTGCCGTCCCCGGGGGACCAGTCGCGGGGGACGAGGAAGATCCGGTCCCCGGAGACGTGGAACAGGCGCAGACCGGCGTACTCGTACGCGTACTGGCTCCCCTTGTCGGTGACGCGACGGTAGCAACTGCCGCCGCCCCGGATCATCAGGTCCTTCGCACTGAAGACGACGACCGCGGGGAACTCATCGCGCAGGGTCCGCTCGGTCAGCTCCGCACGGCCCCGGCCGGCGATCGCCGCGTACGACGACACGGCCCAGAACAGTGACAGGACGCAGATGAACAGTGTGAGCCCCCAGAGCCGCAGGTCACGACGTTCCCGGGTGCGGGCGTACGCGCTGAGGGAGAAGCCGCCGATCGCGGCGAGCGGCAGCAGCAGGTCGAACAGCCAGGGGCTGAGCGGATACAGCGGTACGAGCGCGACGGGCACCGCCCAGGCGAACCGCAGCACCCGCACGGCGCGGGCGAGCCGTTCCGGTTCGCTCGCGGCCCGGCGCAGCAGCCCGAGCGTGCCGAGCGCGAGGCCCGCGGCCAGCCAGGCGGGGAGGTAGAGAGCGCCGACGCTGCGCAGCAGGTAGTCGCTGGTGGAGAAGTGGAAGACGGTGTCGCGCAGCCCGAGCGCCCTGGTCTCGGCGTCGGTGCTCGCCCAGCCGAAGTAGAAGAGCACGGCGGTCAGGAGGGTGACGAGGGAGCCGATGGCTCCGACGATCTCCACCCAGCCGATGCCGGGTTCGGGGGAGGGTGGGGGAGGGGGAGGGAGCGGCGGTGGAGGTGGGGCTGGTGGGGGCTCTGGGGCGGGTTCCGGTTGTGGCGCCGGTTCCGGCTCCGGCTCCGGTTCAGGTTCCGGTTCGGCTTCCGGGGGCTCGCTCATCGTGTAAGTGCGCTCGCCGGGACGGGTGAACCGGGTGAACCGGCTGAACCGGAGGAGCGGGATGACTGCGACGCGGGGGACGCAACGGGTGGTGGTGAGGACGACCGCGAGGGCGGCTGCCCGATATCGCTCCAGTTGACGGTGAACGCCGCCTGTTTGACGACCCTGGCTCCGTTCTTCGTCACCAGCGTCACGTCGATCACCGTCGGTCGTCGGCCGCCGAAGCCGTCGGGTCCCGGCAGGTCCACGGAGATCGACGCGTCCTTGCAGCACCGCGCCTTGTCGTTTTCGTCGCCGAAGGGCTTCAGGGTGATCGGGTCCGGCAGTTCCGGCGCGCGCAGTTCGACGGTGTCCGGCGCGTCCGGCCAGGTGCCTTGGAAGTAGGCGGTGGTGCCCGGCGCGTAGCTGCCGTCCGTGGCGGCGATCATGCTGTCGCAGGCCATGGTGCCCGCGGGAGCGGACCGCAGCGCCACTCGTTCACCGGGATGCCGCCGGTAGTAGGCGACGAAGCGCTGCAGGACCGCGAAGGCGTCCCCGTCCTTGCACAGGTACCCGGTGTTCCCGGCCGAGTACCCGGCCGCACGCAGCCCCGCTTCCGCCTTGACCGCGACGGCCATTCCGCCGGGATCACCCTGTGCGGCCTCGCAGACCCCGGCGAGCCCTTCGATGACCTTCCAGGCCTGCCGGGTCGCCGAGTTGTCGACCCGCTTGTCGGGGTCGACCGCGCTGTTGTACGCCTGCCGGCACTCGCCCTTCTGCAGCAGGTCGTACAGGCTGTCGGGCTCGAACGCCTCATCCGTGTTGGGCGACTTGGGTCCCCACGGCAGCCAGGCGGGCGCCTCCCCTCCGCCGCCTCCGCCGCCACTTCCGCCACCGCCGCTCCCGCTGCCACCACTACCCCCGCCGGCGTCTCCGCCACCTGTCTGCCACGCCCCGTCCGACGTACCGCCCGACGACCCGCCCGACGACCCGTCCGTCGTCCCGCTCGTCGTGGCGCCCCCGGAGTCGCCGCTGCCACTTCCGCCGGTCGCCGTCCCCGACCCCGTACCCGTGCCGCCGTCCGGCGAGCCCGAGCCGCCTCCACCACCCCGCGCCCCGCCGCCGGGTGACGCCACTCCTCGTATCCCGAAGAACAGCCCCACCACCAGCACGAAACCAACGACGGCAAAGGCCCACGTCGGCACCCGAAGGGCACGCGAACCGAAGCGAAAAGCCATGACGACACCCCCGTTTCGCCTCCCTTCATCATGCTGCGGGCAGGCGGCGCCCGGAATCCCTTTCACTTTCACCGAAGGCCCGGGTCGTCTACGCACACGGGCTGAGGGCTCATGGACGCCAGTAGAGCGCGGGGTCGGGGTGGTCGACGAAGCCCAGGTCCCGGTAGAGCGGTTCGCCTTCGGGGGAGGCGTACAGATCCACGCGCGAGGCGCCTTGGGCGCGGAACCAGTCGAGCAGCGCCCGCATGACCGCCCGGCTGTGGCCGCGCCGCCGGTACGCCGGGTCGGTGACCACGCCGATCACATGGCCGACACGGCCGCTGGGGTTGTGCGGACCGGGGAACCATTGCTCGACGGTGCCGATGCCGCAGGCGGCGAGGCCGTGGTCACCGTCCACGACGAATATGCGGGCGGCGTCGGCCGTCAGCTGCTCGCGCAGGACCGAGGCGAGGTTGCGGCGCCATCCGTCCTCCTCCGGCGAGGGGTTGAAGTACTCCCCGCCGAGGGTCTCGAAGAGCAGCGTGCGCAGGCGGACGAGTTCGGGGATGTCGGCCGCCACCGCTTGGCGAACGTCGGTGCGGGCGATGGCGAGCTGTGCCGTGGGCTGTCTCATGACGATCAGGCTCATGTAAGGCACCTGTACGCCACAACCCTTACAGTCATGCCCCTGCCCGTCCCGTTGATCGCGCGCGTGGAGCGAGGTAGGAAGGGCATCATGACGACTCTCGGCGTGGTGTTCCGTCCCCAACTTCCCCCTGAGCGCCTGCGCGCGATGGTGCGCACCGCCGACGAGGCGGGGCTCGCGGAGCTGTGGCTCTGGGAGGACTGCTTCCTGGAGAGCGGCATCGCCGCCGCGGCAGCCGCCCTGGCATGGTCCGAGCGGCTGCGGGTGGGCGTCGGACTGCTGCCGGTGCCGCTGCGGAACGTGGCTCTCACCACGATGGAGACGGCCACCCTGCACCGGCTGTTCCCCGGCCGCGTGATGGTCGGCGTCGGGCACGGCGTGCAGGACTGGATGGGGCAGGTGGGGGCCCGGGCCGAGTCGCCGATGACCCTGCTGCGCGAGCATCTGGACGTGATGCGGGCCCTGTTGGCGGGCGAGCGGGTCACGACCCGGGGGCGGTACGTCCGGCTCGACGGTGTCGCGCTGGACTGGCCGCCCGCGTCGGCGCCCCCGGTCTACGCGGGCGCCCGCGG
The DNA here is from genome assembly GCF_042881135.1 of Streptomyces sp. NPDC058284. NCBI lineage: Bacteria > Bacillati > Actinomycetota > Actinomycetes > Kitasatosporales > Streptomycetaceae > Streptomyces > Streptomyces sp. NPDC058284. The sequence continues at coordinate 51,489 of NZ_JBHVYE010000028.1, read as the reverse complement.
CCCCCGCTCACTGCGGCTCACCGGCGAGGCCGCCGACGGCACGATCCTGGACGCCGGCACGCCACCGGAAGGAGTGCGCCGCGCACGCCAACTCATCGCCGAGGGGCGGGAGTCGACGGGCCGGGAGGGGCCGCACCCCGTCGTGGTGTATCTGCTCGCCGCCCCGGGACCCGACGGGGAGGCCCGGTTGCGCGCCGAGCTCCGGCGCGAGGGCCGGGACGGCGGTCCTGGCATCGGTGTCGCCGGGGACGCGGAGGACGTGGTGGAAGCCGTCCGGCGGCTCGCCGACGCGGGGGCCGACACAGTCGTCCTGCAGCCCACCGCCGACGAACCGGACCCGGAGGGGTTCATCCGCTTCGTCACGGACAGGGTGCGCCCGCTCGTGGCTTGAGAGCCTGTCTTTGAACCCCCGTCGTCCGCGCGAAGCGCGGGCGCAGCGACCGCCGGGGCGCAGGCGGGGGTTCAAAGACAGGCTCTGAGAGGCAGCTGAGGGGGCGGGCGGCCCGACCTCGGCCGCCCGGCGCTCACTCCTCGGCCGCCGCGTCCGTCAGCCGCAGGCCGTTCGCCCAAATGGTGTTGAGCGTCGTGACGAGCCGCTCGTACGGAATGCGCTGCCCGAGCACGAACACCAGGTACGCCATGCGGCTCACCATCACGGACAGGGCGTGCGCGGTGATCAGCGGATCGAGGCCGGCGTCGGCCTGGCCGTTCTCCTGGAGGGATCGGATCAGCTTGGCGTTGCGCCGGGCGAAGGCGTTGCCGCGTTCGATGCGCAGCGCCATGAACTTCTCGTCCACCTGGGCGACCTGCTCGAACAGCGCCATCAGGCGCGCGTTCTTCCTGTACGCGCGCAGGTACTCGCGGTTCGAGGCGTCGATGAGCTCGCGGGGGTCGGTGATTCCGGTGCGCTCGCGCAGATGCGGGTGGAGCATCTCCTCCTGCACCTGCTCGACGAGTGCCTGGAAGATCTCTTCCTTGCTGTTGAAGTACGTGTAGAACGACCCGGAGGCGACATGCGCCGCCTTGGAGATGTCCGTGATGCGGGCGTCCAGGTACCCGTCGCGCTCGAAGACCTCGCGGGCGGCGACGATCAGGGCGTTGCGCGTCCGGACGCCGCGGGCGCTGCGGGGCGTGATCGGTTGCTTCTGGCCGCCGTCCGCGGCCGCGGCCTGGGCAGCCACTGCGATCCATTCACTGTCGGTCGAATCTGTACGTATCGGTGGCAGCGGATGCTATCAGCCGACCTCGGAGAGGAACTCCAGGAGAGCGGCGTTCACCTCATCGGGCCGCTGCTGCTGGACCCAGTGGCCCGCGCCGTCGAGCACGACGGTGCCGCGCCGGTCGGTCAGCATCCGGTCGAGGCCCTTCGCCGGCATGAACTGCGCCACGGGGTCCCTGGAGCCGGTGAGGAAGAGCGAGGGCTGGGTGACGCGGCGGTCGGCCAGGTGCTCGGTGAGGGCCCAGTTGCGATCCAGATTGCGGTAGTAGTTGAGGCCGCCGGTGAAGCCGGTCCGCTCGAACGTCTCGATGTAGTAGGTGAGTTCGGCCTCGTCGAGCCAGGGTGGGGGCGGCAGCTCGGCCTCCGTCATGTCGGGGCGCTCCGCCCACTGGGCGGAGTACATCTCCTTCGACACGAGGGTCCTGCGCACGTTCCTGCGCAGGGCCGCGTCCACGGTGCCCGGCTCCTGGAACCACACCATGTAGAAGTCGTCACCGAGTCGCTTGCGCAGGATCGACAGGGGCGGTGCCGGTGCCCGCGGGGTCACGGGCACGCTCATTCCGGCGACCGCGCGCACTCGCTCCGGATGCGCGAGGGCCGTCTGCCACACCACGTTGGCGCCCCAGTCGTGCCCCACGAGGACCGCGTCGTCCGCGCCCACGTCGTCGAGGATCGCGATCAGATCGCCGCAGAGCGTCAGGATGTCGTACGCGTCGGGGTCGGCGGGCCGCGAACTCCCGCCGTAGCCCCGCATGTCGGGAACCAGGACGCGGTGCCCCGCCTCCGCCAGCGCGAAGAGCTGATGACGCCAGGAGAACGCGAGCTCAGGAAAGCCGTGGCACAGCAGCACCGGGGGCTTGCCGGGCCGGGCGCCCCCGTGGTCGTAGACCCGGAGGGTGACGTCGCCGACGGTCACCCGGCGCGTCGCGACGCGCTCCCAATCGGCGATCGGGATGTGTGTCCTCATGCGCAGATCTCCTGTGGGCCGCAGGAAGTATTGAACTTGACGTTGGGTTCGAATGTACAGGGCGGGCGCAGTGCCTCCTGGGTGGCGGTGATCGTGCGGGGTGGCGCGCGCGGTGCGCCGACGGGCAACATCGTCGGATGCCTCATCTCGGACTGGTGACCGTGGTTGTGCGTGACTATGACGAGGCGATCGTCTTCTATCGGGACGTCGTCGGATTCGAGCTCTTGGAGGACACCCGGATCGACGACGACAAGCGGTGGGTGGTCGTCGCTCCGCCCGGCTCGCGGGAGACGGCGGTGCTCCTGGCCAGAGCCGCGGCCGGGGAGCAGGCGGCCCGGGTCGGTGACCAGACCGGCGGCCGGGTCGGCTGGTTCCTGAACACCGACACGTTCGCCCGTGACTACGAGCGGATGCGTGCGACCGGGGTGGTCTTCGAGGAGGCGCCGCGGACCGAGGCCTACGGTGTGGTGGCTGTCTTCCGGGATCTGTACGGCAACCGCTGGGACCTGATCCAGTTGAACCGAAGCGGTTGAACCGGAGCGGCTGAGCTCGACCGGCGACCGGTGGCGGCGGGCCACGGAGCCCCGCGGGCGCACCATTGAACCTGAATCCGGATTCAAGTACGTTGGCGGCACCCGAGTCGAGTGGAAGTGCGGTGCTGCGGGTGGGCGACGATCTGTGGGGCTCGTCGCCCAGGCGGTGACGACACGGTGGTGAGCACCCCGCCGAAGCCGGAGAGCACCGCACCACGCACACACATACTCGGATCCCGCCCATGACCGTTGAAGCATCCGTGACCGTTGGAGGACCCGTGTTCGATGTGACCGACAGGGCCAAGGAGTACCAGGAGCGGCTGCTCGCCTACATGGACGAGCACATCTACCCCGCCGAGGCGGTGTACGAGGCCCAGATGGCGGAGTCCGGCGATCCGCACTTCCAGCCCCCGGTCATCGAGGAGCTCAAGGCCGAAGCGAGGCGGCAAGGGTTGTGGAACCTCTTCCACCCGCACCCGGAGTGGGGACCGGGCCTGACCAACCTGGAGTACGCGACACTCGCCGAGATCATGGGCCGCAGCGCGCACCTCGCACCCGAGGCCACCAACTGCAACGCGCCGGACACCGGCAACATGGAGGTCCTCACGCTCTTCGGCACCGAAGAGCACAAGGAGAAGTGGCTGAAGCCCCTGCTCGCAGGCGAGATCGCCTCCGCGTTCGCCATGACCGAGCCCGCGGTCGCCAGCTCCGACGCCCGCAACATCGAGCTGCGGATGGTCCGCGACGGCGACGACTACGTCCTCAACGGCCGCAAGTGGTGGACCTCGAACGCCCTGCACAGCAACTGCAAGGTGCTGATCGTCATGGGCAAGACCGACCCGGACGGGCCGAGCCACCGCCAGCAGAGCATGATGGTCGTCCCGCTCGACACGCCAGGGGTCACGGTGCTGCGCGGCCTGCCCGTCTTCGGTTACCAGGACCGTGAGGGCCACGCGGAGGTGCTCTTCGAGGACGTACGCGTTCCGAGCACCGCCCTGCTCGCGGGCGAGGGCGACGGCTTCATGATCAGCCAGGCCCGACTGGGCCCCGGCCGCATCCACCACTGCATGCGCACGATCGGCGTGGCGGAACGCGCCCTGGACCTGATGATCGACCGCGCCCAGTCCCGTACGACGTTCGGGGCGCCCCTCGCCGACCGGGCCAACATCCAGGACTGGATCGCCGAGTCCCGCATCGAGATCGACATGGCCCGCCTGCTCACTCTCAAGGCCGCACACCTGATGGACACCGTCGGCAACAAGGAAGCCCGTACGGAGATCGCCGCGATCAAGGTCGCCGCGCCCGAGGCCGCCCTCAAGGTCGTCGACCGCGCGATCCAGGTGCACGGCGGCGCGGGCGTCAGCGACGACTTCCCGCTCGCCAGTATGTACGCCCACCTGCGCACGCTGCGCCTCGCCGACGGGCCCGACGAGGTGCACAAGCGCACCATCGCCATGCGGGAACTGAGGCGCCGCGAGGCCGAGCGGAGCGCGCGATGAGCGGGCCGCTCGACGGACGGGTCGCCCTCGTCACGGGCGCGTCGCGGGGGATCGGCCTCGCGGCGGCCGCGGCCCTGCGCGACCGGGGCGCACAGGTCGTGATCACCTCGCGCAGCGAGGAGCGCGCCAAGGACGCGGCACGTGATCTCGGTGGATCCGTCGCCGGGTTCGGCGCCCACGCCACCGACGAAGGTGCCGCGCGCGCCTGCGTCGACCACACCGTTGCGACGTACGGCCGTCTGGACATCCTCGTCAACAACGCCGGTACGAACCCGGCGTACGGGCCGGTCATCGACCAGGACCACGGGCGGTTCGCCAAGACGATGGACGTCAATCTGTGGGCGCCGATCCTGTGGACGTCGCTCGCGGTGAAGGCGTGGATGGGGGAGCACGGCGGATCCGTGGTCAACACCGCTTCGATCGGCGGGCTTTCGGTCGCCAAGGACGTCGGGATCTACCACGTCTCGAAGGCCGCGCTCATCCACCTCACCAAGCAACTCGCCCTGGAACTCGGCCCGAAGGTCCGCGTGAACGCCATCGCCCCCGGCGTCGTCCGCACCAGGCTGGCCCAGGCGCTGTGGCAGGAGAACGAGGCGCGGGTCGCCGGGGCCACTCCGCTGGGTCGCATCGGCGAGCCCGAGGATCTCGGCGAGGCCGTCGCGTTCCTCGCCGGCGACGGCGCGCGCTGGATCACCGGCGAAACACTCGTCGTCGACGGCGGCCAGCTCCTCGGGTCCGGGCCATTGTGAGGCTCCACAGCCAGGTCGCTCCCCTCGCGAACAGTCACCCCGGCAACTGTCGACCCAGGCGCCCCAGCGGTGACAACACCATGCATACCGGTGACAGCGCCAGGCCGACGGCTGTCACCAGCAGCCCGTGACGCAGCCCCAGCGCACCGGCCAGGAAGCCGCCGAGCAACGAGCCGAGCGGGGTCAGTCCCATGCCGGCGAAGTTGATCGTGGCGACGACCCGGCCCTGGAGGAGGAGGGGCGTCACGGCCTGGCGCACCGCCATGAGCGTGACGTTCACCAGCTGGCCGAAGGCACCGAAGGCGAAGTTCACGGCCATGAGCAGACACACCGTCACGGGGGTGGCGCCGTGCAGTGCGGGGACGCACAGCAGTACCCCGTCGGCCAGCACCGCGGCGGTCACGAGCACCCGGCCGTGACCGAGTCTCCCGGGGAGCCGGGCGGCGAGCAGCGAGCCCACTACCGCGCCCGGCCCTGTGGCCGCGAGGGCCGCCCCCACGGCGGCGCCGGAGAGGTGCAGGGCGCGGGGCAGGAACAGCAGGTACACGGTCATCAGCGCCGCGAAGGAGAACTGGAACACGGCGGAGGCCAGTCCCACGGCCCGCAGCACGCGGTGGCCGACGACGAAGCCGAGGCCTTCGTGTATCCGGCGCCAGATGCCCGGGGCCCGCTCGGGCGGTGTGGGCGGCGCGTCCGAGTCGTCGCGGCGGATGCGGGCGATCCACAGGGCGGACAGCGTGAAGAAGGAGGCGCTCGCCAACGTGGCGAACGGCGCCGTGAGGAACGACAGCAGCGCGCCGCCCAGCGCGGGCCCGCCGGTCTGCGCGGCGGACCTGCTGCCCTCAAGGACGCTGTTGCCCCGCGCCAGCTGCTCGCGCTCCACCAGCCGCACCAGACACGCCTGATACGCCACGTCGAAGAACACACCGAGCACCCCGACCATGAACGCGACGGCGAAGAGCACCGGCAGGCCCAACACCCCCAGCGGATGCGCGAGGGCGACGGCGGACAGCGCCAGCAGGCGTCCGACATCGGAAAGGACCATGACGTCGCGGGCGCGCCGACGGTCCACCCACGCGCCGGCGAACAGGGAGAAGAGCAGGATCGGCGCCTGTTCCACCGCGCGCAGCGCGCCGAGCAGGCCGGTGGAGGCGTCGAGGGTGAGTACGGCGACGAGAGGCAGGACGACCTGCCCGGCCTGCGCCCCGAACTGCGAGGCGGTCTGCCCCGCCCAGAGCAGGCGGAAGTCACGGTCGCCGAGAACGGTGCCGGAGGCACGCGGAAGGGACGGCACAAGAACCCCTTGAGGAGGCCTGGGAAGCCCAGGAAGCCGAGAGAGTCAGGAAGGGCTCGCTGTGCCGCGGTCCCGGCGGTGCCGGAGGTGTGGGCGGCACGCGATGACGGGTCGGGCGACCTGTACGTCAGCGCGTGCCGGGACGACCGGGCATCTCAACTCCTCGTAGGGCCATTTGCCGTGCGGAAGGCTACGCGAGCGGGGCGACCAGCGTGTCGCTTTGTTGCGAGCGCCGCAGCGAGGCGGCGACGAACCCCGTGGCCTTGAGCTCCTCGATGACGTCGCGCAGGAACGCGACCGTCTCGGGTGCGCGGGTCTTCGTCGTGCCCACCGCCTGCCGGATCTGCATGAAGCGGCCCTGGAGCAGGCGCAGTTCGGGGTGGGAAGCCACGTATGCGGTCAGCGGCTGCCGGATGCCCGCCGCGACCTCCAGGCCCTCGGAGCGGAAAACGTCGACTCCCTCGTCGCCGCGTACGACGCTCGCGTGGCGCAGCGTGCGGGAGAGGAACAGGTCGTAGGCGGAGCCGCGCTTCACGCCGATGCGCACACCGGCGCGGTCGACGTCGGCGGCGCCGGTGAAGGGCGCCTCACGGGGCACGGCGTACACGCCCTCGATCACGACGTACGGCGCGGTGAAGGCGACCTCGGCCTCGCGGGCCGGGTCGACCGCCAGGAAGCAGAGGTCGGCGCGGCCCTCCGCCATGGCCTCGTACGACGCGCGGGCCGCGTCGAAGCAGCGGAACTCCACGGGGACGCCGAGCCGGGTGCCGACCTCTCGCGCGATGTCGACGGTGACGCCGGCCGGCGCGGTCGAAGTGCCCTGGGCCAGCACCGGGTTGCCCAGGTTGATGGAGGCGCGCAGCACGCCGGACGGGGCCAGGTCTTCGACGACCGTGGCGGGAGTGATCTTCATGGCCGGAGTGTAGGACACGCCCCCAGAGGCACGAGGGGGCGAAGGAGGGGAGGCACGAAGGGGCGAAGGCACGCCCGGCGAGGGCGCCTTGCGCCGGTCACCCTGCGTCCCGTCCCGCCTACCACTCGATCTCCGTACCGCGGCACGTCGCGCGATGTTCGCCTGCGCGTCACCCGCCGTCGCCCTGGATGGGCGAGCATCTGAGGTCCGGTCGAGAGGCCCAGCCTGCAGGTCAGGTCCGCAGGTCAGGTCCGCAGGCCGGCGGAGATCCATGTCGCGGTACCCCGAGGGGACAACGTTGCAACGCCCACGTCCAGGACGTACGTATCGAGGAGGCAGGGCGCGCACGGCGGTCTGCCTCACGGCCCTGCTCCCGCTGGCCCTCGCGGGATGCGGTGTCGCGGGCATAGGGGGAGACGACGAGGACGGGGAGGGCGCCGCCGCCCGGCCCTCCTCCGTCGCGGGGATCGACTGTGCCGAGTCGGGGAGGGTGCCGGGGACCGGGTCGAGCGCCCAGCAGAACGCGATGAAGTACTGGATCAAGCAGTACCAAGGCGCGTGCCCGGGCGTGCGGATCGCGTACAACCCGATCGGATCGGGTGCGGGCAGCGCGCAGTTCCTGCGAGGTGCCACCGCCTTTGGCGGCTCCGACGGCGCGTTGAAGCCCGATGAGGTCCAACGCTCGAAGGACGTGTGCCGGGGCGGCCGCGCTATCGACCTGCCCATGGTCGGCGGGCCCATCGCGATCGGTTACGACGTGCCGGGCGTGGCGGACCTCGTACTGGACGCACCGACGCTCGCGAAGATCTTCGACCGCAAGATCACCACCTGGGACGACCCGGCTGTCCAGCGCCTGAACCCGGACGCCGAGCTGCCTTCCATGCCCGTCCGCCCCGTGCACCGCTCCGACGACTCCGGCACCACGCAGAACTTCCAGGCCTACCTGGCGGGCGCGGCCCCCGGGGCCTGGGCCCATCCGGTCGGCAAGGCCTGGCAGGGCAGGGGAGGGGCGTCCGCGAGCGGGTCGAGCGGCGTCGCGTCGGAGGTGACCGCGGGGGTCGGCGCCATCGGCTACTTCGAGCTGTCCTTCGCGCGGGACCGCGGGATCGAGACCGTGAGCATCGACACGGGCGCGCCCGCCCCGGTCCCACCGACGCCCGCGACGGCGTCGGCCGGTATCGCGCAGGCCCGCGTCGCGGGCGAGGGCCAGGACTTGACGCTGAAGTTCCGCTACGGCGCCTCGACTCCGGGCGCGTACCCCATCGTCCAGGTGACCTACGAGATCGTCTGCGACAAGGGCAACCGCAGGGAGACGCTGCCCGCGCTCAAGTCGTTCCTGACCTACACGGCGAGCGAGGCGGGGCAGAAGGAACTGTCCGGGCTGCACCACGCGCCGCTTCCGGAATCCGTCGCCGGCCGGGTGCGGGACGTGGTCGGCACGCTCTCCTGAACCTCGGAGTGGTCCGCCGTCGCCTCGGGCAGGGCGTCTCCTCAGGTAGGCCGTACGGCCGGTTTGAGTACCCGTACTCATGATCGCGGGCCCGCGACTCGCGCATGCTGGCCGTACAAGCACACGTGAAGGAGTCAACAGTGGCCAGCAACATCCGAGTTCGTCCGGTCTCCCGCGTGATCGGCAGCCGTCCGGCGCGGGCCGCCGTGGGACTCGCCCTGGCGGGCGTCGCGGCCGCGGTGCTCACCGGCTGCTCCACGGAGGACGCGACCTGCGGCGGCGGCGAGTACCCCGTCCTGCGGGTGGGCAGCAGCGGCTCCGCGTGCCAGCCCGACGGTGAGGAGCCGCCCAAGGGGTACGCCCGCTACCCGGAGGGCAAGGTCCCCGAGCACGTCGGGGACAAGTGGGACAAGTACTGGAACGACCACACGCTCGACAAGGACGGGAACATCATCAAGCTGAAGGACGGCCAGTGAGAGATCGTGTGCGGGCCGCGGAGGCACCGCTGCGGCGGCCCGGCGCCGGCCGCTCACCGGCGAACCCGTAATCAAGTACAAGACGGGGGTGTGAGCGTCTCCTCAGCGGGCACTCGCTTTGTTGGGTCCCGCCGTGTCTCCCCCGTCGCGGCGGGGCCCGCTGTGCGAGCAGGGGTACAACGGCGTACCGCCGAGGCCCGGACCGCGGGTTCGGTCCATGGCTTCGGTGAGACGGGAGTGCTACGCGCCGTCGCCTCGGGCGGCCCGGTCCGCCCGGCCGCCCGGCCCCAGCGGTCCCGTCTGCCCGATGGACCGGTCCGCCTGTGATCGCCGCAGCCGGGCGCGGGAGAGCCGGGTGACGACGGGTGGCAGCAGGACGCGTCCGGTCTGTGCCAGGCGCGCCCAGGCGGGGACGTAGACGGCGGTACGACGGTGCTCCACGGCGTGGGCGAGCCGGACGGCGACCTCGTCCGCCGAGGTGACGCGTCGGGCGGGCCGGGGAAGCAGACCGCGCGGTTCCCTGAGCGCCGGTTCGCCGTCCACGTGGCCGATCATGTCGGTGTCGACCCAGTTGAGGTAGGCGAGGCCCACCGCGACGCCGCGGTGGGCCGTTTCGGCGCGCAGGGAGTGCGTGAAGGCCTCGACCCCCGCCTTGGAGGCGCAGTAGGCGCTCATCATCGGCACGGCGCCGAGCGCCGCCAGGGACGCGATCTGCAGGTGGTAGCCGCGGGTGTGCACGAGGTCGGGCAGGAAGGTCTGGGCGGTGAGCGCGCTGCCGGTGAGGTTCACTTCGATCACCCGGCGCCATGACGAGAAGTCCGCCGTGGCGAAGGGACCGGCCTCGGCGATGCCCGCGTTGGCCACGACCACGGAGGGCCGTCCGAGGCGCGCCCGCACCGTGCGCGCCGCGGCCCGGAGGGACGCCTCGTCGGTGATGTCCACCTCAAGGGCGAGCGTGGAGGTGGGCAGGGCGGCGGCGACGTCCTCCAAGGCGGCCCGCTCATGGCCGAGCAGCGCGATGTCGGCGTGGCGGCGGGCCAGTTCCCGGGCGAGGGCCGCACCCAGACCGCGCGCCGCCCCGGTCACCACGACGGTGCGGCCCGCCAACGGACTGTTCCGCGTGGTCATCACCCTCCGCGTTGCTCGCCGGCGCGCAGGCGGGTGCGAGCCGTGAGCAGGCGCTGCGCCCCGACGAGCGGAACCGGCAGGCGGCGCCGCAGGGCGGCCCTGGCCGCGTTGGCACCCGGAGCTCCGTGCACGCCGCCGCCGGGATGGGCACCGGCCGACGCGAGGAACAGGCCGTCCACGGGCGTCTCCGGGCGGCCGGTGCCGGGGACCGGCCGGAAGAAGAGCTGCTGGTGCAGCGACGTGGTGCCGCCGTTGATCGCGCCGCCGTGCAGATTGCGGTCCATGGACTGCAAGGTCGTCGGCGCCAGGAGACGACGGGCGCGGATCAGGCCGCGGAAACCCGGGGCGAAGCGCTCGACCTGCTGCTCGATCCGGTCGGCCATCGCCTCCTGGTCCTCCTTGCGCCACGCCCCACAGATGCCCGCGCCACCGGCGTCCTCCCGGATGTCCTGCGGTACGTGGGTGTAGGCCCAGGCGGATTCGGTGCCCTGGGGCGAGCGGGTGGCGTCCGAGGTCGTCATCTGGCCGAAGAGCAGGAACGGCCGGTCGGGCACCTGGCGCATGGCGAGCTGCGCGGCGAACCGGGTGAGCTCGTCCACGCCGTCGGCGAGGTGGACGGTGCCCGCTCCGGCCACTCCCTCCGCCTGCCAGGGCACGGGACCGTCGAGCGCCCAGTCCACCTTGAACGTGCTGAAGTCCCACTGGAAGCGCCGCAGGTCCGTCAGGAGCTGCCCCGGCAGATGTTCCGGCGCGATGAGTTCGCCGTACAGCGCGGGCACCGACACATCGGCGAGAACGGCGCGCGCGGCGCTCACCGTATCGCCGTCCGAGGTACGCACCGCGACCGCGCGCCTGTCGCGGACGACGACCTGCTCGACCCGCCGCCCGCACTGCACGCTGCCTCCGCGCGCCGTCAGCCGATCGGCCAGCGCCTTGATGAGTTGGCCGGAGCCGCCGACCGGTACCGGGAAGCCGTAGGTCTGGCCCAGCATCGCCATGAGCCACCCGAATCCACCGCTGCCCGCCGCCTCGGGCGCGAGGTCGGCGTGCAGCGCGTTGCCGGCGAGCAGCAGCCGTCCGCCCTCACCCGCGAACTCCTCCTCGCCGAGCCGCCGCACCGGCAGCACCAGCGAGCGGGCCAGCCGGAGCGCGCCCGACACCCTGAGCCGGTACGCCATCCGCGCGGTGGCCCGGATCGGCGGAAACGGCGTGAACAAGGCGCTCAGCAGGTCGGACCTGATGCCGTCCCACACCTCGTGCACGCGCCGCCAGGAATCGCCGTCACCCGGTGCGAAGGCCTCCAGGGAGGCAGCCGTGGCCTCGACGCTTCGATCGAGGACGGCGCAACGGCCGTCGGTGAGGGGATGGGCGAGGACTTGGGGGGCGTGGCTCCAGCGCAGCCCGTACTCGTGCAGGCGCAGCCCGTTCAGGATCGGGGACGCCGCGGCCAGGGGGTAGAAGGAGCTGAAGAGGTCGTTGACGAAGTCGGGGTGCACCTCCCGGTCGTGCCGCACCGCGCCACCGGGCTCCGGCTGCTCCTCCAGGACCGTCACGCTCCACCCGGCGTCCGCCAGCACGTTGGCCGCGACCAGACCGTTGGGGCCGGCCCCGATCACCACCGCGTCAGGCATAGGCCTCTCCGCCCCCCTCGCCGCGGGAGGCGCCCTTCCCGGCCCGCGCCTCGCGGCCGGACTCCTGACGGCCCGCCTCCGCCTCGCACACGCGGGCGAGCCGGGCGAGCATCGCGCGGTGGCGCAGCTGGATCAGGGCCTCGACCCCGGTGTTGTGCAGGGCGCCCGCCGCTCCGTGCAGGGGGTGCTCGTCCACCTTGACCAGGGTGTCCTCGCCCCACGGGCGTACGTCGATCGCGATCCGGGCCGTGCCGAGGGGGCCCGCCTTCGCCTCCAGCTCCAGCACGGTGCCCTCCTCGCAGCGGCGGACGACCGTTTCGTTGGTGGCCCTGATCGGGCCCAGGCGCACTTCGTACTCGATCGCCGCCCCGACGGCCGGCCACTGGCCGCGCAGGGGCCGCGAGGACGCGGTGCCCACCACCCATTCGGCGTATTTGCCGCCGTCGGAGAGAACGGTCCATACCGTCGCAGGACTCACTCTGATCAGTCGATGACGCAGCGCCATCCTTGCCTCCCTGAGCTGTCGTCATCGTCGGGTGCCCCGATCGGCACCTCTTCAACATGGCTCAGGGGCGCCGCGCCCGCATGTCGGCGGCGCGACGCCCTCGTGACTCAGGGGCCTCAGGCGGGCAGGGCGTCCACGGTGCGGACCACCGGGCCGAACCGGTCGGTGATCGTGGTCAGGGCGGCGGCCCGCACGGCGTCGGCGGACAGGACGGTGCCGTCCGGGGCGGCGAGGGACCGGGTGGCCGTGGCCTCGGCGACGACGGTGGGACGGTAGCCGTGGTTGACCGCGCCCTGCGCCGTGAAGGCGACGCACATGTGGGTCATGAATCCGGCCAGGACGAGGTCCTTGTCGGCGCCGGGGGCGAAGCCCAGGTCGATGAGGGTCTTCTCCAGGTCGGTGGCGTGGAAGGAGTCGGGGAACGCCTTGACGACGACCGGTTCGCCGTCCAGCGGGGCGACCTCGTCGCTGATCGCGCCGATGTGGGCACGGATGTCGTAAGGGGTGCCCTCGCCGCTGTCGTTGATGACGTGGACGACGGGGATGCCCGCGGCGCGGGCCCGCGCCAGGAGCCGGGCCCCTGCCGCGAGTGCCTCGTCGGCGCCCTCCAGTTCCATCACGCCGGTGCGGTAGGTGTTCTGGAAGTCGATCAGGACCAGGGCGGAGTCGGCGAGGCGGGGCGGCCGGTTGTCCAGGCCGAAGACGTCACGCAGGGACTTGGACGGGGTGTTCTCGCTCATCGGGTGCCTTTCGTCGGGCATTCGGGCATGGCGAAGCGGGGTGCCTCGCCTGCGGGACGGAGATCGTCCGGCCGTTGGGCCGGTGTGCGGGGCCGAGTTCGAAGACAGGCACTCAGCCGTGTGGTTCGGGTCGGTCGGCGAGTCGGGCAGCGGGTGCCCAGTGCCGACAGGTCAGGGGGTCTGGGTGCGGAAGCGGCGCCGGTAGGCCACCGGCGTGGTCGCCAGCTGCCGCCGGAACGCCCGGTGCAGCGTCTCGACCGAGCCGATCCCGGCGGCCGACGCGACCTGGTCGAGCGGCCGGTCGGTCGTCTCCAGGAGCCGTCGGGCCACCTCGATGCGGGCGGCCTCGACGTACGCGGCCGGGCTCGTCCCCGTCTCCTGGGTGAAGACCCGCGCGAAATGCCGCTCGCTGAGACACATCCGGGCGGCCAGGGCCCCGGCGGACAGGTCGTCGTCGAGGTGGTCGGCGATCCACAGCCGCAGTTCGTCGATGTCGCGACGGGTGGTGGCGGCGCGGCCCAGTGGGACCGAGAACTGGCTCTGGCCGCCCTGCCGTTTGAGGTAGAGCACCAGTTGCCGGGCCACCGTCAGTGCGGCCTGCTCGCCCAGGTCCTCGGCGACCAGGGCCAGCGCCAGGTCCAGGCAGGCGCTGATCCCGGCGCCGGTCCACAGCCGGCCGCGGTCGGTGCGTACGAAGATGGGGTCCGGGTCGACCGTGACGCCGGGGTGGTCGGCCGCGAGCTGGGCGGCGGTCGACCAGTGGGTGGTCGCCGTCTTCCCGTCCAACAGCCCCGCCGCGGCAAGGAGATGCGCGCCCACGCACACCGACGCCACGCGCCGGGCGTGCGGGGCGGTGGCCTTCACCCACGCCACGACATCCGGATCGACGCGGGCCCGCGGTCCGTCCTCCGCCATGTCCACCGCGCCCGGCACCAGCAGGGTGTCCACCTCCGCGCCGACCTCGTCGAAGGAGAGGTCGGCGAGCAGCCGCACCCCGGCCGATGTCCGGACCGGCCCTGCGGCGGGCCCGGCGAGGCGGACCTGGTACCCGGCGCGGCCCGCGGTCTCGCGGTTGGCGAGCGCGAAGACCTCGGCGGGGCCGGTGACGTCGAGGAGGTCGACATCGGGGAAGACCGCGATGACCACCCGGTGTGCAAGGGGCATGCACTCATCCTCATCGCCGCGGCACATGGCCGCAATGACGATTCCCTGTCACATCCGGACACGAGGACGCGGGAACCAGACCGCCTCCGCGTACGACCACTGCAGCAGACCCCGCACGGCGTGACCGGCACTGGAACGAGGTAGCAGCTGCATGCACTGGTACGAGGACGACGCATTCTGGTCCGACTTCTCCGAGACCATGTTCTCCGAGCGCAGGCGCACGGAGGCGGAGAGCCTGGTCAGCGAGTCGCCGCTGCTCCAACTCCCGGCAGGCAGCCGCGTCCTCGACCTGTGCTGCGGGCCCGGCCTCTACCTCGTACCGCTGGCCCGGCGCGGCTGCGCGGTGACCGGCGTGGACCTCAGCCCCGCCATGCTGAAGCGCGCGGAGGCCGCCTGCGAGGCGGCCGGGGCAGACGTCCGGCTGGTGCGGGCCGACATGCTGACGCACGTCGAGCAGGAGTCGTACGACGTGGTGCTCAACCTCTTCACCTCCTTCGGCTACTTCGACGACCCGCTCGACAACGAGCGCGTGCTGCGCAACGCCCACGACTCGCTCGTGCCGGGCGGACGCCTCCTCATCGACGTGATGGGCAAGGAGGTCCTCGCGGGCTGGATCGGCCGTCCGCAGGTCGTCGAACTCGACGGCGGCGCGTACGTCGTGCAGCGCGACACCGTCCTGGACAGCTGGACGCGGCTGCGCACCGACTGGACGCTGGTGCGCGACGGTGAGGCGCGCGAGGCGTCCCTCACCTCCTTCCTCTACAGCGCGGCCGAACTGCGCGCGCTCTTCGAGGCGGCCGGCTTCACCGACGTGCGGTGCTACGGCGGCTTCGACGGCGGCCCCTACGACCACCACTCCAAGCGGCTGATCGTGAGCGGGACCCGGCCGTGACCCGCGTCGCACAGGCCCGCGGACACGCGGGCACTTCCCCACGCCGCGCCGCCCGCCCGCCCGGCGCACCGCGCGACGGCTCCGAGGACCGGCCCGCGGGCCGCGGCAGGCTGGCGACGACACTCGTGGCGCTCTCCGGCACGCTGGTCGTCTCGATCCTGGCGGGCATCGCGCTGGGACCGACCGTCGTAGCGCCGGGCGACGTCGTGCACTTCGTGTACGCGGCGCTCACCGGGGGCACCATCGGCGCGGACGAGGTGACGGGGTACTCCATCGTCTGGCACGTGCGCACCCCGCGGGTGCTGCTCGCCGCGGTCGTGGGGGCCGGGCTCTCCGTCGTGGGCGTCGCCATCCAGGCGCTGGTGCGCAACGCCCTCGCGGACCCGTTCGTGCTCGGCATCTCCTCGGGTGCCTCCGTGGGGGCGACCGCCGTCGTGGTGTTCGGGGTCTTCGCCGGCCTCGGCGTGTACGCGCTGTCGGCCGCCGCGTTCCTCGGCGCGCTGGGCGCGACGGTCCTCGTGTACCTGGCGGCGCGCGGCCCGCTGGGCCTGACGCCGCTGCGCCTGGTGCTGACCGGGGTGGCGCTCGCGTACGGCTTCCAGGCGCTCATGAGCGTCCTGGTCTTCCTCGCCCCGAACGGGCAGGCCGCCCGAACCGTGCTGTTCTGGCTGCTCGGCAGCCTCGGGTCGGCGTCCTGGGAGTCCCTGCCCCTGGTGACGGCGGCGGTCCTCGTCGCGGTCGTCGTGCTGCTGCGGCACAGCCGCTCGCTGGACGTGCTCTCGCTCGGCGACGAGACGGCGGCCAGCCTCGGGGTGGACGCGGACGCGCTGCGGCGCGGCCTCTTCGTGCTCACCGCCGCCGTCACCGGGCTGATCGTCGCGGTCAGCGGCGCCGTCGGCTTCGTCGGCCTCGTCCTGCCCCACGTGGTGCGGATCTGGGTCGGCTCCACGCACCGGCGGGTACTCGCGGTCGCACCCCTGGCCGGCGCCTGCTTCATGGTCTGGGTCGATCTCGTGGCCCGTACCGCCTTCGCCCCCGAGGAACTGCCGCTCGGCGTGATCACCGCGCTCATCGGGGTCCCGGTGTTCGTCGTGCTGATGCGCCGCCGCGGCTATCTCTTCGGAGGCCGGTAGATGGTCCTCTCCCTGCGTGACCTGACGGTCGAGGCGGCCGGGCGCGCGCTCGTCGACCGGCTGGACATCGAGGTGGCCGCGGGCTCCGTCGTGGGGCTGGTCGGCCCCAACGGCAGCGGCAAGTCGACCGCCCTGCGCTGTGTCTACCGGGCGATGCGTCCGACGTCCGGTGCCGTGCTGCTCGACGGCACCGACGTGACGTCGCTGAAACTGCGCGACAGCGCCCGCTCGATCGCCGCGCTGACCCAGGAGAGCCACACCGAACTCGACTTCACCGTCGAGGAGGTGGTCGCACTGGGCCGCACCCCGCACGCCCACGGCAACCATCCCCTGACCGCCCGCGAACGGGAGCTGTGCGGGCAGGCCATGGACCGGCTCGACGTGGCCCACCTCGCGGACCGCAGCGTGCTGAGCCTCTCCGGCGGCGAGCGGCAGCGCGTTCTGGTCGCGCGGGCCCTCGTCCAGGAACCCCGCCTCCTGGTCCTCGACGAACCCACCAACCACCTCGACGTACGGCACCAGGTGGAGCTGCTCTCCTTCCTGCGCGGCTCCGGCCTGACCGTGCTCACGGCCCTGCACGACCTCAACCTCGCCGCGCAGGTCTGCGACCGCATCGCCGTGCTGGGTGGAGGCTGCCTCGTCGCGTCCGGTGCCCCCGCCGAGGTGCTGACGCCCGAGCTGGTCCGCAAGGTGTTCGGCGTCGACGCGGCGGTCGTGCCGCACCCGCGCAGCGGCATCCCACAACTGCTCTACGACCTCGCCCCGGCCTCACCGCCGGCCGAGGCCCCACTCCCCACGAACACAGCAACCGACGCATCGCCGGAAGGACCACACGCGTGACCCGACCCTCGTTCCCCCGAGCCCTCGCAGGGCTGCTGGCCACCGGGATCCTGCTCACCACCGGCTGCGGCGCCGAGGTCGAGCGGACCGCGGACAGCAAGCCCGCCACCGTCACCGTCTCCAACTGCGGCAAGGACGTCACGTACAAGCGTCCCGAGCGGGCGGTCGCCTACGACGTGAGCGGCGCGGAGAAGATGTTCGCCCTGGGACTGGCCGGCCGGATGCGCGGCTACGTCATGAACAAGCTCGGCGACCCCGCCGTCAAGGGCTCGCCCTGGCGCGAGGAATACGCCCGGGTGGAACGCCTCGGTACCGAGCGCATCACCCGGGAGATCGTCGTCGATGCCGACGCCGACTGGGTCCTCGCGGGCTGGAACTCCGGCTTCAGCGAGGAGCGCGGCGTCACGCCCGCCCTCCTGGACAAGGTGGGCATCGCCAGCTACCTGCACACCGAGACCTGCTGGGACTACGGCGACAAGAGCGTCGACGTGCCGCCCCTGGAGGCGCTCTACACGGACCTGGGCAACCTCGGCAAGATCTTCGGCGTCGAGAAGCGGGCCCGCGCCCTCGTCGCCGACCTCAAGGGCCGCGTGGCCGCCCTCAAGAAGACCTGGCCCCGCAAGGGCGACCCCGCCAAGGTGTTCGTCTACGACTCGGGCACCGACCAGCCGTTCACGGCAGGCCGGCATGCCGCGCCGGACGACATCATCGGCGCCGCCGGTGGCAGGAACGTCTTCGGGAACCTCGACAAGGGCTGGACCACGGTGGGCTGGGAGCCCGTCATCAAGGCCGGGCCCGACGTCATCGTGATCGTCGACTACGCCGACCAGCCCGCCAAGGAAAAGATCGCCTACCTGACGTCGAAGCCCGCTCTGAAGTCGGTACCGGCGGTGCGGGACAAGCGCTTCCTCGTCCTGTCGTACGGCGATGTCGTCAGCGGGCCGCGCAATGTCGCGGGGGCCGAGAAGCTCGGCCGCTACCTGCGCTCGGTCGGGCGGTGACGGCGACCGTGACCTCGACGCACACAGAGCGCACGCCCACCGCCCCGGCCCATGAGTACGCGCCCGCCCACGAGCACGTCTCCGCCGCCCCCGTCCACGAGCACATCACCGACGCGATCAAGGCCCCCGACCTGCTGCGACTCTCCGACAACGTCGTGCTGGCCCGCTTCGAGACGCTGAAGGTCTACGCCGCCCTCGGCGCGGTCCGCACGCTGCTGGAACGCGGGACCGTGCAACCCGGCCAGACCCTGATCGACAGCTCCAGCGGCATCTACGCACTTGCTCTGGCCATGGCCTGCCACCGCTACGGACTCAACTGCCACATCGTCGCCTCCACCACCGTCGACGCCACGATGCGCGCCCAACTGGAGGTGCTCGGCGCCACGGTGGACCAGATGCCGCCATCGAAGGACCTGCGGCTCGACCAGGAGGGCAGGGTCCGCCGGGTCCGCGAACTGCTCGCACAGCGGCCCGGCATGCACTGGATGCGCCAGTACCACGACGCCGTCCACTACACCGGCTACCGCGAGTTCGCCGCCCTCGTCGGCCGCGCGCTGCCCGGCGTACCGCTGACCGTGGTGGGCGCCGTGGGCACCGGGTCCTCCAGCGGCGGCCTCGTCCAGGCGCTGCGCGGGAGCGGCCGTGCCGTACGCCTGCTCGGCGTGCAGCCCTTCGGCAGCGTCACCTTCGGCAGCGAGGGGTTCAGCGACCCCGAGGCGATCATCGCAGGGATCGGCAGCTCCATTCCGTTCGACAACGTCCGCCACGACCTCTACGACACCCTTCACTGGCTCGACTTCCGGCACGCCATGGCCGGGGCCGTCGGCCTGCTGCGGGACCACGCCGTGTTCGCGGGCCTGTCCACGGGCGCTGCCCACCTCGTCGCCGGCTGGGAGGCCGCCCGCAACCCCGACCGCACGCACCTGGTCATCGGCGCCGACACCGGACACCGCTACACCGAACGCGTCTTCGCCCGTCACCACGAGGCCCTCGACCCCCGCACCCTGAAGCCGCATCAGATCACCGGCCTCGCCGACCTCGCCCCGCCCTGGTCGGCGATGGAGTGGAACCGGCGGCGGTACGACGTACGCCACCCGGCCGAGGGCAGCCGACCCGCCGTACCCGCACAAGCCGACGCCCCGTTCGAAGCACCGACACAGGAGAACCAGGCACCGTGACCATCGCCGCTCTGGAAGCACTCACCTTCGGCCTCGGACGCCTCGTCGAGGCGGCCGACCGGGCCGGGCACCAGCTGTGCCTGCTCACCGGCGACCGTGACGTCTACCGCCACGAACTCGCCCACCTCACCCCCGACGCCCTCGCCACGATCGACGTCGTCGACATCGACACCACCGACGAAGCGGCCTGCGCCGCCGCTCTCGCCGCCCTGCCCGACCTGTGCGGGCTCATCAACTCGACCGACACCTGGAGCGTTCCCGGGGCCGATCTCGCCGCGAAGTTCGGTCTGCCGGGGCCCGACCCGAGCACGGTCAGGCAGCTGCGGGACAAGAGCCGGGTGCGCGCCCTCCTCCATGAGCGGGGCCTGAGCGGCAGCGGCGCCCTGGCCGTCCCCGCCGACGCCTCGGCCGCCGCCGACATCCTCCGTGAGATCGGCCTGCCCGCCGTCCTGAAGGATTCCTCCGGCACCTCCTCGCGCAACGTCTGGCCGGTCCGCGACGAGCAGCAGCTCCACGCGGCGCTCGCGGAAGCCTCCCGACGCGCCTTCAAGGGGCGGCTGTTCGCGGAGCGCTTCTTCTCCGGCCCCGTCTACAGCGCGGAGACCCTGAGCTGGCAGGGCGAGACACGGCTGCTCGGCATCCTGAGCCGCCAGCTGTCGCCCGAGCCGTCGGTGCGCGAGGAGGCCGCCGCCTTCCCGGTCGCTCTTCCCGCCTCCGAACTCGCCCTCGTCCAGGACTGGGTGGCGCGCGTGCTGGCCGCCGCCGGTCACGCCGACGGCTTCGCCCACGTGGAGTTCGTCCTCACCAAGGACGGTCCGGAACTGGTGGAGATCAACCGCCGTATCGGCGGCGCGCTCGTCGGCGAGGCACTGTGCCGTTTCCTGCGCACGAACGTCTACGACGCCCTGATAGAGACGGCGCTCGGTCGCAGGCCTGCACTCCTGGACGCCGTCGCCGACCCCGGCACGGCGCGCGGCCCCGCCACCGGCTTCGTGCTCGTGTACCCCGAGCGCCCCGGCACGCTCACCGGCTGGACCGGCCTCGACGGCCTCCCGGACTTCCCCGGATCGCCCGAGTGGTATCCCACAGCGGTCCCGGGCCGCCGCGTGGAGCACCTGAACGACCAGCGGAGCTGCACCGGCATCGTGCTGGCCGAGGCGGCCACCGCCGAACTGGCCCTGCACCGGGCGCTCAGCGCCGCCGGAAGCATCCGGCCCGTC
Source organism: Streptomyces sp. NPDC058284 (assembly GCF_042881135.1). NCBI lineage: Bacteria > Bacillati > Actinomycetota > Actinomycetes > Kitasatosporales > Streptomycetaceae > Streptomyces > Streptomyces sp. NPDC058284. The sequence goes on along the minus strand of NZ_JBHVYE010000028.1, from coordinate 30,957 downwards.
GTCGTGGCCGACGACGACCGGGAATGACGACGGCGGGGAAGCGGTCCGTACCGCGCCGCACCACAGGCCTCCATGAGCTCAGCGAGCTCACCGGTGCGCAGTACTTCCTGCTGGCCGGTTCCTTCCTGATCCCGCTGGGCAGCTTCGCCGTACTGCCCTTCATGTCGGTGCTGCTGCACGAACGCCTGGGCGTCGGGCTCGGCACGGTCGGCGTGGTGCTTGCCGTCGCCTCGTTCGTGCAGTTCTCCGGCGGCGTCGTCGGGGCCGCGCTCGCCGGACGGATCGGGCTGCGGCGCACCATGCTGCTCGCCCTGCTGGTCCGCACGGCGGGGTTCGCGGCCTTCGTGCCGGGCCTGGACCGGCCGGCCGTGGCCGTCACCGCGCTGTTCCTCGTCTCCTGCGGCGCCGCGCTCTACCTGCCCGCGAACAAGGCGTACTTGGTGCACGGCGCGGCACAGGCGCGGCGCCCGCTGCTGCTGTCCGCGAGCAGTTCGGCTCTCAACGCGGGCATCGCGCTGGGGCCCATCGCCGCCGCCCCGTTCGTGCTCACCGCCTCGACCGAGCTCTTCACGGCGGTCGCCGGGCTGTTCGCGGCGATCACGGCGGGCCACGCGCTGCTCCCGGTGGAAGGCCCGGAGCGACAGCCGGAACCGCCACCGGCGGACGGCGATCCGCCCGGACCCGGTCGGCACGAAGGAGCCGGTGCCGGACCACCCCTCCTGCCCTTCGCGATCACCGTCCTGAGCGTCTACGTCTTCATGTTCTTCCAGCACTACCTCGCGCTCTACGTCGTACCCAGGACCTCGACCCTCTTCTACGGCCTGGTCCTCGCGCTCTACGCCGTGCTCCTCGTCGTCACCCAGCCACTCCTGTCGCAGTGGATCGCCCGCCTGCCCTACCTCCGCGCCCTGCGCATCGGCTTCACCGCCCTGGCCACCGGCATGGCCGCGCTCGCCCTCGGCCACCCGCTCGCCGTCCTGGCCGGTTCCCTGCTGATCTGCCTCGGCGAGATCGTCCTCTTCCTCAAGAACGACCTGGAGGCCCTGGCGCGGTCCTCGCGGGCGCCGGCCGTCGTCTTCGGCCGCCAGCGCCTGGCGGCGGGCATCGGCGCCTTCGCCAGCGGCATCGCGGGCGGCGAGGGCTACGCCCTGGCCGAAGGCTCCGGTCACCCGGGGCTGTTCTGGACGGCGGTCGCGGCGCAGTGCGCGCTGCTGCCCCCGCTGCTGATCAGGGCCGTCCGTCCGCGATAGGCCCGCGTCGCCGCCATTCCCAATTTCTGGAACGGGTTCTACTGTGTGCGCCGTCAGAGCCTGTGTCGTGTCCGGGACGGAACACCGAGCCAGTAGCGCCTGGAGGGGCCGTGCACCTCGAATACACGCCTGAGCAGCAGCAGTTGCGCACCGAGCTGCGCGCGTACTTCGCCGAGCTCGTGCCGGACGACGCCCACGCGCGATTCGCCGAACCGGCCGCACAGAAGCGGTTCTACCGCGAGACCGTCCGGCGCCTGGGGGCGGACGGGTGGCTCGGGGTCGGCTGGCCCAAGGAGTACGGCGGGCGCGGCCTCACGCCCATGGAGCAGTTCATCTTCTTCGACGAGGCGGCCCAGGCGGGCGTCCCCCTGCCGCTGATGGCCCTCAACACCGTCGGCCCGACGATCATGCAGTTCGGGACGGACGAGCAGAAGGCCTACTTCCTGCCCCGGATCCTCTCCGGCGAGCTCGACTTCGCCATCGGCTACAGCGAGCCCGACGCGGGCACGGACCTCGCCTCCCTCAGGACGAAGGCCGTCAGGGAAGGCGACGAGGAGACCGGGCACTACACGGTCGACGGCCAGAAGATCTGGACGACCAACGGAGACACCGCCGACTGGGTCTGGCTCGCCGTCCGCACCACCGCCGTCGAGGAGGGCGTCCCGCCGCACAAGGGCATCACGATGCTCCTGGTCCCGACGAGCGACCCCGGCTACTCCTGCACCGTCATCAACACCCTCGCCTCGCACGACACCACCGCCAGCTACTACGAGAACGTCCGCGTCCCCGTCTCCCGCCGCGTCGGCGAGGAGAACAAGGGCTGGCGCCTGATCACCAACCAGCTCAACCACGAGCGCGTGACGCTCGCCGCCCACGGCACCATGGCGATTCGCGCCTTCCACGACGTCCAGCGCTGGGCCATGGACACCAAGCTCACCGACGGCCGCCGCGTCATCGACCTCGGCTGGGTCCGCAAGCGCCTGGCACAGGCCCACACGAAGCTCGACGCGATGAAGCTCCTCAACTGGCAGATGGTGAACGCCGTCCACGAAGGCACCCTCACCCCGCAGGACGCCTCCGCCGTCAAGGTCTACGGCTCCGAGGTCCGCCGGGACGCGTACGCCTGGCTCATGGAGATCGTCGGCGCGGCCGGCGCCCTGAAGGAGGGCTCGGCGGGCGCGGCCCTCCACGGCGACCTGGAGCGCGGCTACCGCTCCGCCGTGATCTTCACCTTCGGCGGCGGGAACAACGAGATCCAGCGCGAGATCATCGCGTGGATCGGCCTCGGGATGCCGAGGGTGCGTCGGTAGCGGTCCGCGTCGGGCGCTACTGTCCGGGAGGCACCGCAAGATCGGCCGGCCGCGCCCGGACAGCCGGACGAGGAACCTTCGATGCCGAAGCTCGGCCGTGCCGACTAACGAGCGGGCTCAGCTCCGTTGCTGACGAGGCGTCACGCCGGGACCCGGATGTCCAGCCCTCCCTTCGCGCCGCTAGGCTTCGTACGCATGACCGAATCCTCAATGTGCGACCGGCTCGCGACTGATCTCGCGAGACCTCCGGCCCGCCGCGTCTTATGGGTCGCCGCGGGCGCCACCGTGCTCCTGCTCGCCGCCGACCTCGCCACGCGCGCCTACAACCACTACGACCCCATACCGAGCGTGCGCAAGCTGGTCAATGTCGACGTCGAGGCCAACCTGGCCACCTGGTGGAACAGCACGCTGCTGCTGGCGGTGGCGGGCCTGGCACTGATCGCCGCGCTGCTCAGCGGGCGGGGTACGCGCCCCGGGCGGCTGTCCTGGCTGGGGCTCTCCACCGCGACCGTACTGCTCAGCATCGACGAGACCGTCTCGTTGCACGAGCGCCTCGGTGAAGTCGGCCGGTCGTGGAAGAAGTGGGCCGGGGGCTCGCTGCCCACGCACGCCTGGGTGCTGCCCGGCGCCCTGCTCGCGGCGGTGGGCACGCTGTGTGCCGTGCTGTGGGCGCGCAGGCTCCCGCGTGACCTGCGCAACGGGCTGCTGCGCGCGCTCGCGGTGTATCTGGGCGGGGCGCTGCTGGCCGAGGCGTTCAACGGCTGGGCCCTGGAGGACGGCCACAGCACCGTGCTCATGCTCGGAACGATCGGGGAGGAGGGGCTGGAGATGGGCGGCTGCCTGGTCGCCCTCGCCGTCCTCGGCCGGTATGTGGTGTTCGAGCACGACCCGTCGTCCGGGCGCGCGTCCGTCCGGCTGAGGGAGGACTAGATCCTTCCCCCAAGACTGCCCTTCCGGTCTTGGCGGCTGCTGGTCCCGGGCAGGCATCCTGGTCACACTGGATGCCCGAGAGGCGGAAGCCGTCAGTGGGTTCTTCGAGCGTCAGCCGGTCCTTGGAGCACCAGCCGGTCCTTCGAGCAGTCGTCAGGAGATGGTCGCACCATGCCCGAGCACATAGCCGGGCCCAGGCCCGGGCCCGAACCCGACCCCGGGCTCTTCGGGCCGTCCTCGGTGACCTGGCAGGCCCACTCCGACCCGATGATGTGGATCGCCGGGATCCGCGCCCTCTACCTCCAGGCGCTGCACCCCCGCGCGGTCCGCGGTGTCATGGAGAACTCCGACTTCCGGAAGGACGCCTGGGGACGCCTCATGCGTACCGCCAACTTCGTGGGCACCACCACCTACGGCACCACCGAGGTGGCGGAGAAGGCGGGGGCCCGGGTCCGGAAGATCCATACGATGCTGCGGGCCACCGACCCGGCGACGGGGGAGCGGTACGGCGTCGACGAGCCCGAGCTGCTGCTCTGGGTGCACTGCGCGGAGATCGACTCCTATCTGCATGTCGTACGCCGGTCCGGGTTCCCCCTCACCGACGAGCTGGCCGACCGGTACGTCGACGAGCACCGGCAGAGCGCCCGGCTCGTGGGCCTCGACCCCGCCGACGTACCCGCGTCGAGCGCCGAACTCGCCGCGTACTTCGAGGAGGTGCGGCCCGAGCTCGCCGCCGGGGCCGACGCCCGCGCCGTCGACGACTTCCTGCGGCGCCCGCCGACCCACCCCCTGCTCGTCCCGGCGCGCGCCCTGCTGTGGCGGCGTGTGGCCGCTCTGGCGTACGCCTCCCTGCCGCCGTACGCCCACGAGCTGTACGGCAGGGCCGCCCCACCGCCCACCACCGTCACCCGCCGCCTCGTCCTCACCGGCACCGTCCTGCGCCGCATCCCCACGCGTCTGCGCTGGCAACTTCCGCCGAAGCACATCCTGCGCGCCGTGGCGAGGCTCGGACCCGGCAGCCGCCCGGCCCCGTACAAACTCCACAGACGCAACGCCATACTGGACGGGCCGGGGAGGGCGCAGCGAGGCAACGGGGGCGACAGCAGGAGATGGCGGACACCAGGCTGATCCAGGGCCGATACCGGCTTCTGGATCTCATCGGCCGCGGCGGCATGGGCGAGGTGTGGCGGGCGCGCGACGAGTCGCTCGGCCGCCATGTCGCCGTCAAATGCCTCAAGCCGATGGGACCCCAGCACGAGGAGTCCTTCACGCGCGTGCTGCGCGAGCGCTTCCGGCGCGAGGCACGCGTCGCGGCGGCGCTGCAGCACCGCGGCGTCACCGTCGTCCACGACTTCGGCGAGTACGACGGCGTGCTGTATCTGGTCATGGAGCTCCTCGAAGGCCACAATCTCAGTCAGCTCCTGGAGGACAACAAGCAGCACCCGCTGCCGGTCCCCGAGGTGGTGGAGATAGCCGACCAGGTCGCCGCGGCCCTCGCGTACACCCATGAACAGGGCATCGTGCACCGCGACCTGAAGCCCGCGAACATCATGCGGCTCGCCGACGGCACCGTGAAGATCTGCGACTTCGGCATCGCCCGCCTCGGCGCCGACATCGGCTACACCTCGCGCCTGACCGGCACCGGCATCGCGATGGGCACACCGCACTACATGTCGCCCGAGCAGATCGGCGGCGACGCCGTCGACCACCGCAGCGACCTCTACTCCCTCGGGTGCGTGCTGTACGAGATCGCCACCGGCGCCCCGCCGTTCGACCTGGAGGACGCCTGGGCCATCCTGGTCGGGCACCGCGACACCGCGCCCGAACCGCTGCGCACCCACCGCGACGAACTGCCCGAGTACTTCGACCGGATCGTCCTCGACCTGCTCGCCAAGGAGCCCGAGGACCGGCCCGACGACGCGCGCGAGCTCGGCCGCCGCATCGCCGCGGGCCGCACCTCGCTCCCGTACGTCCCGGCCGCCGCCACGCCCCCCGGCCGCCGCCCCGGGCAGCTGCCGTCCCACGGGCCCCGGCTGCCCTCCTGGACCCGCGGCATGACCACCGGGCACAAGGCGAGCGGCGCTTCAGTCCTGCGCACCACCCCGCCCGACGCGGCGGCGGGCCTGACCGGCGAGTGGATCCCGCGCATCGACGCGCGGCGGGCCGCGGCCCCGCACAGCCCCGAACGGCCCGCGCCCCCGCCGGAAGTGGTCGCCGCCCTCACCAGCCGGCACAACGCGGGCCTCAGCCTGGGGCGTCTGGGGCGCTGGGCCGAGGCGGGCGAGGTGCACCGCGCCGTCGCCGCCGAGCGCGAGCACGCGCTGGGCCCGGGCCACCCCGACACGCTCGCCAGCCGGTACGAGGTCGGCTTCACGCTCTCCCGTACCGGCCGCGCCGCCGACGCGCTGCGCGAGTACGGCCGCGTCGCGCAGGGCAGGGAGCACACGCTCGGTCCCGACCACCCGGAGACGCTCGCCGCCCGCCAGGAGATGGCGTACGTACTGGGCCAGCTGGGCCGGCACTTCGAGGCCCACCAGACGTACACCTCGGTGCTCGCAGCCCGCGAGCGCACGGCGGGCCCGGACCACCCGGACACGCTGCGCTGCCGCCACAACCTCGCGTACAACCTGAGCCGCCTCGGCCGCCTGGAGGACTCCTACCGGCTGGCCGAGGCGGTCGCGGCGGCCCGCGCCCGGGTGCTTGGCCCCACCCATCCCGACACACTCGTCACCCGGTACGAAGTGGCGTACGCCCTTGGACAGTTGGGACGCTGGCCCGAGGCCCTGGAGACCTACCGCGAGGTCGCCGACGCCCGGGTGCGGGCCCTCGGCGCCGACCACCCCGACACGCTCGCCGCCCGCTACGAGGTCGGCATCAGCCTCGGCAGACTCGGCCGCAGCGGGGAGGCGCTCGAGCTCTACCGCGACCTGATCGACGACCGCACGCGCGTCAACGGCCCCGCCGACCCCGAGACGCTGCGGGCCCGGCACGGCCTCGGCGTCAACCTGGGGCGCCAGGACCGCTGGGAGGAAGCGCTCGCGGAAGCCAGGGACGTCTGCGCCATCCGGGAGCGGGTCCTCGGCCCCGACCACCCCGACACGCTGGTGAGCCGCCGCGAGGTCGCCGTCGGGCTGGGCTGGCTCGGCCGCTGGGCCGACGCGCTCACCGAGTACCGCAGGGTCGCCGCGGCCCGCGAGCAGGTCCTCGGCGCCGACCACCCCGACGCCCTGGCCAGCCGCAACGACGAGGCGCACTGCCTGGAGCAACTGGGCCGCGGCGCGGAGGCCGCCGAGCTCTACCGCAGGGTGGCGGCGCTGCGCCAGCGGTGGGCCACCGGAGGGTACTGAGAGCCTGTCTGTGAACCCCCGCCTGCGCGCCGAGGCCCGGCGTGACCGCCATGCCTGGTGCGACCGCCACGCCTGCCGGGACCGGCACGCCCCGCCAACTCCCGGCGCGTGCTAGGAAGAGCCATGCCTGATCGTGACGTGTACGACGCAGTCATCGTCGGCGGCGGCCACAACGGCCTCGTCGCCGCCGCCTACCTCGCCCGCGCCGGGCGGTCCGTGCTGCTCCTCGAGCGGCTCTCCACGACCGGCGGCGCCGCCGTCTCCAGCAGGCCCTTCGCCGGGGTCGACGCGCGGCTCTCGCGCTACTCGTACCTGGTCAGCCTGTTGCCCAAGAAGATCGTCCGCGATCTCGACCTGGACTTCAGAGTGCGCACACGCACCGTCTCCTCCTACACCCCGGCGGAGCGGGCAGGGCGCCCCACCGGCCTGCTCGTCGGCGGCGGAGAGGCCCGCACCCGGCAGGCGTTCGCCCGGCTCACCGGCGGCCACCGCGAGTACCAGGCCTGGCGCGGCTTCTACGCCATGACCGGGGAGGTCGCCCGCCGGGTCTTCCCCACCCTCACCGAGCCGCTGCCCGGCCGCGCGGAACTGCGGGCCCGCGTCGACGACGAGACCGCCTGGCGCACCCTCTTCGAGGAGCCGATCGGCACGGCGATCGAGGAGCGCTTCGACGACGACCTGGTGCGCGGTGTCGTCCTCACCGACGCCCTGATCGGCACGTTCGCCGACGCCCACGACCCGTCCCTGCGGCAGAACCGCTGCTTCCTGTACCACGTCATCGGCGGCGGCACCGGTGACTGGAACGTGCCCGTCGGCGGCATGGGAGCCCTCACCTCCGCCATCGCCGACTCGGCCCGCATGTCGGGTGCCGTGCTCAGGACGGGGTGCGAGGTGACGGGGATCGCCACCGACGGACGGCGCGCCGAGGTCACGTACGCGACGGAGGACGGCCGGCACACCGCCGCCGCCCGCCACGTCCTGGTCAACGCATCACCGCAGGCCCTCGCCGGGCTCCTCGGCGACGAGCCGCCGCCGCCCGCCGAAGGCGCCCAGCTCAAGGTCAACATGCTGCTCACGCGGCTGCCGCGGCTGCGCGACCTGTCCGTCGACCCGCGCGAGGCGTTCGCCGGGACCTTCCACATCGCCGAGGGGTACGAGGCGCTGGCGGCCGCGTACACCCAGGCCGCCGCCGGTGCGCTGCCCGCCGCGCCGCCCTCCGAGATCTACTGCCACTCGCTCACCGACCCGACGATCCTCTCGCCCGAGCTCGCCGAGAGCGGCCACCACACGCTCACCCTCTTCGGGCTGCACACACCGGCGCGGCTGTTCGCCCACGACAACGACGCCGTACGCGCCGAACTCCTTCGAGCCACCCTCGCGCAGCTGGATGCGCACCTCGCCGAGCCGATCGCCGACTGCCTGGCCCTGGACGCCGAAGGGCGCCCCTGCATCGAGGCGAAGACCCCGCTCGACCTGGAACGGGACCTGCGCCTGCCCGGCGGCAACATCTTCCACCGCGACCTCGCCTTCCCCTACGAGCAGGAGGGCACCGGGCGGTGGGGAGTGGAGACCCGGCACGCCAACGTCCTGCTGTGCGGCGCGGGCGCGGTGCGCGGCGGCGGTGTCAGCGGCATTCCCGGGCACAACGCCGCCATGGCCGCCATGGGCGTATAGCGGGCCTTCGGGTCTTCGGGCCTTTAGACGAGAGGGCGAAGGGAGCGGCGCGAAAATCTGACGCCGCATCAGAAAAGGTCTTCCCTCGGGCAGTGTGCTGCGGCATCCTGCGCCCATGCAGACGGAGTTGAGCAGGAGACTGGGAGTCGAGCACGCCATTTTCGGCTTCACGCCCTTCCCCGCGGTGGCCGCCGCCATCAGCAGGGCGGGCGGATTCGGGGTGCTCGGTGCGGTCCGCTACACCGAGCCCGACGAACTGGCCAGAGACCTCGACTGGATGCAGGAGCACGTGGACGGCAAGCCCTACGGGCTCGATGTCGTCATGCCCGCGAAGAAGGCCGAGGCCGAGGACGGGCACGCGCTCACGGAGGCCGACGTCGAGGCGATGATCCCGGAGGGGCACCGGCAGTTCGTCAGGGACACCCTCGCCAAGCACGGCGTACCCGAGCTCTCCGAGGGCGAGGCGTCCGGCTGGCGCATCACCGGCTGGATGGAGCAGGTCGCCCGCAACCAGCTCGACGTCGCCTTCGACTACCCCATCAAACTCCTCGCCAACGCACTCGGTTCACCGCCGGCCGACGTCATCCGGCGCGCCCACGACCACGACATCCTCGTGGCCGCCCTCGCGGGCAGCGCCCGGCACGCGCGCAAGCACGCGGAAGCAGGCATCGACATCGTCGTGGCCCAGGGGTACGAGGCGGGCGGCCACACCGGCGAGATCGCCTCCATGGTGCTCACCCCCGAGGCCGTCGACGCGGTGGCGCCGCTGCCGGTGCTCGCCGCCGGTGGCATCGGCAGCGGACAGCAGATCGCGGCGGCGCTCGCACTCGGCGCGCAGGGCGTCTGGCTCGGCTCCCTGTGGCTCACCACGACGGAGGCCGACCTCCACTCGGCCGCCCTCACCCGCAAACTGCTCGCCGCCGGTTCCGGCGACACGGTCCGCTCCCGCGCCCTGACCGGCAAACCCGCCCGCCAGCTGCGTACGCGCTGGACCGACGCCTGGGACGATCCGCAGGGCCCGGGGCCGCTGCCGATGCCGCTGCAGGGGCTGCTGGTAGCCGAGGCCGTCTCGCGCATCCAGAAGTACGAGGTGCAGGAGCTGCTCGGCACCCCGGTCGGCCAGATCGTCGGCCGGATGAACAGCGAACGCAGCGTCAGGGCCGTCTTCGACGATCTGACGCGCGGCTTCGAACAGGCCGTCGACCGTGTCATCCGCATCGCGGAAAGGGGAAGCCGGCCGTGAGCGCAGCGTCAGTTCCGAGCACACCCCCCAACGGCTTCTGGGCCCAGGCCTCGGCCGACCCCGGCCGCACCGTCCTCGTCACGCCCGAGGGCGAACGGTGGACGGCGGGACGGCTGCACGCCGCCGTCAACCAGCTGGTGCACGGGCTGCGCGCGGCGGGCCTGGAACGCGGCGACGCGTTCGCCGTCGTGCTGCCCAACGGCGTGGAGTTCCTCACCGCGTACCTCGCCGCGTCACAGGCCGGCTTCTACCTCGTGCCCGTCAACCACCACCTGGTGGGACCCGAGATCGCCTGGATCGTCGCCGACTCCGGCGCCAAGGTCCTGATCGCCCACGAGAGGTACGCCGACGCGGCCGTGGCGGCGGCCGACGAGGCGGGCCTCGCGGCGAGCCACCGCTACGCCGTCGGGAACGTGCCGGGCTTCCGCCCCTACCGCCAACTTCTCGACGGGCGGCCCGAGTCGCCTCCGTCCGGCCGCACGCTCGGCTGGGTCATGAACTACACCTCGGGCACGACCGGCCGACCCCGCGGCATCCGCCGCCCGCTGTCGGGCAAGCTCCCCGAGGAGTCCTACCTCGGCGGCTTCCTCGGCATCTTCGGGATCAAGCCCTTCGACGGCAACGTCCACCTCGTCTGCTCACCGCTCTACCACACCGCGGTCCTGCAGTTCGCGGGCGCCGCCCTGCACATCGGCCATCCGCTGGTCCTCATGGACAAGTGGACGCCCGAGGAGATGCTCCGCCTCATCGACACGCACCGCTGCACGCACACCCACATGGTGCCGACCCAGTTCCACCGGCTGCTCGCGCTGCCGGACGCCACGAAGGCCGCGTACGACGTGTCCTCGATGCGGCACGCCATCCACGGCGCCGCGCCCTGCCCCGACCACGTCAAGCGCGCCATGATCGAGTGGTGGGGCAACTGCGTCGAGGAGTACTACGCGGCCAGTGAGGGCGGCGGCGCCTTCGCCACCGCGCAGGAGTGGCTGAAGAAGCCGGGGACGGTCGGAAAGGCCTGGCCCATCAGCGAGTTGGCGGTCTTCGACGACGACGGGAACCGCCTCTCGCCGGGCGAACTCGGCACCGTCTACATGAAGATGTCCACCGGCGGCTTCTCCTATCACAAGGACGAGTCGAAGACGAAGAAGAACCGCATCGGCGACTTCTTCACCGTCGGCGACCTCGGTCTGCTGGACGAGGACGGATACCTCTTCCTGCGCGACCGCAAGATCGACATGATCATCTCTGGCGGTGTCAACATCTACCCCGCCGAGATCGAGTCCGCGCTGCTCACCCACCCCGCGGTCGCCGACGCCGCCGCGTTCGGCATTCCGCACGAGGACTGGGGCGAGGAGGTCAAGGCCGTCGTCGAGGTCGCCGAGGGCAGGACCGCCGACGACGCGCTCGCCGCCGAGATCCTCGGCCACTGCCAGGAGCGCCTCGCGGGCTACAAGCGGCCGAAGAGCGTCGACTTCATCGAGACGATGCCGCGCGACCCCAACGGCAAGCTGTACAAGCGGCGGTTGCGCGAGCCGTACTGGGAGGGCCGGGAGCGGGTGCTGTGAGGGGTGGGGCACGGGGCGGGCCGACTGCCTTCCCGTGCCCCCCGACAGCCTCAGCCGCGCCCGCGCACCCGCACCACCTCCAGTGCCGGGTCGCCGAGGATGTCCTTCTCGCAGAAGCGTGACGTCACCCAGCGCTCCTTGGAGAACAGCTTCGTCTGGTCGCTGTAGTGCGGTGAACGGGGGTTGGAGGACTGGGAGTACGTCAGGAGCGTACGGGCCTCGGGGCAGCGGCCGGCGTTCCAGCCGACCGCCTGGATGTGGCTCGACCCGTGCAGGACCTCGGTGTACCCCTTCCCGGCGTCCCAGTTGGCCTCGACCTTGTTCCAGACGCCGAGGGACTCCGTGCCGCCGGAGACCGGGATGCGCCCGCCGCCGCGCACCACGTACTGGTTCTCACCCAGGGGCGCGTCCAGGGCGATGCCCGCCGCGTTCAGCTCCGTCACCGCGTCGGCCAGCGCGGTCGGGAAGCCCGGCTGCGCTGTGTCGAGGGTGTTCGGGGTGCGCACCGGGTCGGCCGCCGAGAACGGCACCTTCCACAGTCGCGCGTTCGGCACGGCCGCCGTCAACTTCCGCCAGAAGCGGTCGAAGAGCAGGGCGCCGCGGCTGCCGGTGTCCATGGTGTGGTCCCAGCGGGCCAGGACGTCACAGGCCGCGCGTACGTCAACCGCCCTGCCGTCGCTGCCGGGTGCTGTCCCACCGGGCAGTGCGGCGCAGGCCTTCGCCGTGTCGCCCGCCGCGAGATCCGCCGCGGGCACGCGGTTCGCGAACTGCTGGCGTTGCAGGTCGCGGACGGTCAGGCCGCCCCTCTCCGCCATCGCCGACACATCCTCGATGCCTCCACGCGTGCGCATCGAGCGCTGCGTGCCGATCGTGCCGAAGATCCGCTCGTACCCCGTGAGCGGCTTGTCGGCGTTGGTCAGCCAGGCGCTGTCGTTGGAGTTCTCCGCGTACGGGGCGTCCCTGAGGGTCGGCATCCGTGAGGGCCCGAAGATGCCGGGCTGCACCGCGTCCTTGTCGGAGCCGAGCGCGCAGGCGCCCCGCGAGCCGTCGAGGACGGCTACGCCCGACGCCGGATAGGTGACCTTGCCCAGCGCGGTGCTGCAGCGCTCGGCCAGCTCGTCGGTGATGCGGGGGAGCACCTGGGACTGGCTGAGCAGCGAGTGGCCGTGGCGATCGGCGGCGACGGTGTTCACCCAGGGCAGCCCCTGGGTGTCGCGCAGGGACTTGAGGACGCCCGCGGTGGAGCGCGCCCTGCCGAAGCCGAGGTCGGTGTCGCTGCCGCGCAGATTGACGGCGTTCGGGTCGTTCAGCGCGTACGCGGTGGTCGAGGACCAGGGCAGTGGCAGCTGGGGGCCGAGGGCGGTGACGACGGGGCCGTAGCGGGTCCACCACTGGGTGCGGGTCACCGGTGCTCCGTCCTTCACCGCCACCGTGACCGTACGCTTCGTCATCTTGTGCCGCTTGCCGTCCACCAGATAGGTGGTCGGGTCGCCCGGGGCCAGCGTCAGCTGGTGCAGGTTGAGGGTGACGCCGGTCGCGACCGTGTGGCTCCACGCCACGTCGCCGTTGAAGCCGATGTTGACCACGCTCGTGCCGAGCAACGACCCGCCGGACACGTTCAGTTCGCCCGGTATGGTCTGCTGCGACTGCCAGAAGCGGCGCCCGCCCTGCCAGGGGTAGTGCGGGTTGCCGAGCAGCAGCCCCCTGCCGTTCGCGGTGGTCTCTCCGCCGAACGCGACGGCGTTGGAACCCATGTCCGCGTCCTGCGTGGAGAACAGCTCGCGGGCCGCCTTCGCGGTACGCCCGGGATCGGCCGTCCGGTTCTTCCCGCTCGCCGTACCGGGCGGCGCGGCGGCCGTAATGCCGTCGATCCCGCGCCCCTGCCCGCCGAGCACCTGCACGGCGAACCCCTGCCGCGCCACGTCGAGAGCGGTGATCGGGCGCACCCAGTCGGCCTTCGCGCAGGCCGGGTCGGTGACGCGGTTCTGCTTCAGCCACGCGTTGTAGCCGGCGGCGAAGCCGCGCATCAGCTCCTTGGACCGCCTGCCGGGACCGGCGGGGGCCGGCTGGTCAAGCAGCTTCTCCACGGTCCCGGCCTCCCGTACGCCGCGGAAGTACAGGTCGCTGGCGAGGTTCGTGGACGCGGACGACAGCGCGCCACCGGGGGATGCGTCCGGGCCGAAGTGCCGCGAGCGCTCGCCGCGCACGGTCACGTAGCCGTCGGCGAGCGTGCACACCTGGTCGGCCGCCTGGGCCCAGCCGGTGCCGAAACCGAGGTTCTCGTAGTCCTCGGCGAGGATGTGCGGAATGCCGTACTCGGTGTAGCGGATGGTGGCGTGCAGGCCGCCGCCGGAGGGGCGGGCGTCCCGGGGCGCCGCCCCCGCGCCGGACGCGGGCAGCAGGGCCGCCGCCGTCAGCAGGGTGATTCCCACGGCCGCCGTGCGTCTTGTGCGGATGCGCATCGTGCCTCCCAACTGGGGTCAGGGAAGAAGCGGTTGAGCGTACCAAGCGGTTGGTCATCTGCGTGTTCCCTTGACCGGGAGATGTGCGGGACACAGGATCGGCGCCATGACGGGCGCCGGGGGCAACAGAGTCGATGCCGTACTCGCGCGCAGCGCGCGCCGCACACCGGGGCGCGTGGCGCTCCGCTACAAGGAGCGGAGCTGGACGTACCGCGAACTGGACGACGCGGTGACCGAGGCAGCCGCCTTCCTCCTCGACGAAGGGCTGGAGCACGGCGCCCGCGTCGGCGCCTACGGCCACAACTCCGACGCCTACCTGATCGGCTTCCTGGCCTGCTCCCGCGCGGGCCTGGTCCATGTGCCGATCAACCACAACCTCACCGGCGAGGACCTGCGCTACATCGTCGAGCAGTCGGGCAGCGCCCTCGTCCTCGCCGACCCGGTGGTGCGACAGCGGCTGCCCGGCTCCACGCGGGTCCTGGCGCTGCGCGACGACACGGGCTCGCTCCTGGAGCGCAGCCGACGGCGCGAGGGGGGCGGCGGGCATCTCATCGTGGGCGGTGACGACGGCGGCGAACTGGCCCAACTGCTCTACACGTCGGGCACGACGGCACTCCCCAAGGGCGCCATGCTGTCCCACCGCGCCCTCGTGCACGAGTACGCCAGCGCCATCGCCGCCCTGGACCTCAAGGAGACGGACAAGCCCGTCCACGCGCTGCCGCTCTACCACTCGGCCCAGATGCACGTCTTCCTCATGCCCTACCTCGCCGTCGGCGCCGAGAACACCCTGCTCGACAGCCCCGACGCCGAGCGGATCTTCGAGCTGGTGGAGGCGGGGCGCGCCGACAGCCTCTTCGCGCCGCCCACCGTCTGGATCGGCCTCTCGCGCCACCCCGGATTCGCCACCCGTGACCTCGGGGCGCTGCGCAAGGCCTACTACGGGGCGTCGGTCATGCCGGTGCCGGTCCTGGAGAGGCTGCGGTCCAGGCTGCCGGGGCTCGGCTTCTACAACTGCTTCGGGCAGAGCGAGATCGGCCCGCTCGCCACCGTCCTCGGGCCCGGCGAGCACGAGGGGCGGATGGATTCCTGCGGGCGGCCCGTCCTGTTCGTCGAGGCGCGCGTCGTCGACGAACGCGGCCGCGAGGTGCCGGACGGCACCCCGGGCGAAGTCGTCTACCGCTCACCGCAATTGTGCGACGGCTACTGGAACAAGCCCGAGGAGACCGCGCAGGCGTTCCGCGACGGCTGGTTCCACTCGGGCGACCTCGCCGTGCGGGACGCCGAGGGCTACTTCACCGTCGTCGACCGGCTCAAGGACGTCATCAACTCCGGGGGAGTCCTCATCGCGTCGCGACAGGTCGAGGAGGTGCTGTACGAGCACGCGGGCGTCGCGGAGGCGGCGGTGATCGGCCTGCCGGACGAGCGCTGGATCGAGGCGGTCACCGCCGTCGTCGTACGCGCGGACAGCGAGCTCACCGAGGCCGGGCTCATCGCCCACGCGCGCGGGCGGCTCGCCCACTTCAAGGCGCCGAAGAGGGTCCTGTTCGTGGACGAACTGCCGCGCAACGCCAGCGGCAAGATCCTCAAGAGGGAGCTGCGGGACCGGTTCGCGGCGAGCTGACGGCGGGCGCGGCCCGGACCTGCCTCCGTCCCGGCCCGCCGCCCCAGTCCTGCGCCCCGGCCCCGTCGCCGTCAGGCTCTGGCGTGGTCCCGCTCGCCGTTCCCGGACTGCCCGGGGCTCTCGGGCGTGGGGGACCGGTCGGCTTCGTCGCGGGCGAGCAGGGAGAGCAGCGAGGCGACCGCGAGGCCGGACTCGGCGGGGTGGCGCAGCACCTTGCCGGGGTCGATCCGGTACGTGTTGGTGCGCCCCTCCTTGGTGTGGGAGAGGTAACCGTCCCGCTCCAGGTCTCCGATGATCTTCTGCACGGAGCGTTCCGTGAGTCTGCAGTGGGCGGCGATATCGCGGATGCGGGCGTTGTGGTTGTCGGCGATGGCCGCCAGCACTCGCGCGTGGTTGGTGAGAAACGTCCATCCGGTGTGTGGCTCGGGCACTCCATCCATGCGGCAACTCTAGGACGTAACATACGTGCTTTCAAAAACACGTACTATGTTTCCGGTATTGATTGACGTGCATATGAGGTTGCGGGCAGCCTGGTGGCGGCGGTAGGCAACGAGGAGAGGAAGAGGACATGCCGGAGCCGGTGTTCTCTCAGAACTCCCTGAGGGGAGAGGGAAGTGACCACAGCCGCACAGCGGTGCCCCTTCCGGCGCCGCCGTCGTCGCTGTCCCCGTCGGCACCGGCCGACGCCGCGCCGGGCGGCGGCAGGAGGAGCCTGGCGCTGCGGGGCGATCTCGACCTCGACGCCGGCCGGCACCTCAGGTCCGAGCTGTACCTCGCCCTCAGCAACGCGGCCCACGGTCTCGACCTGGACCTGGGCGAAGTGGACTTCTGCGACTGCTCCGGCCTCAACCTCCTGCTGGGCCTGCGCCACCAGGCGATGAAGCAGGGCAAGACGGTCCTCATCGCCACCAGCAGCCCCGCGGTGGAGCGTCTGCTCGACCTCACCGGCACCCGCGAGCTGTTCAGGGCCGCCCATCAGGAGGCGGCCACCTGCCACGAGGGGGCCACCTGCCACGAGGGGGCCGGGGACCCACCGTCCCCGGCCGTCGACGCGGCGAAGCAGCACGAGGAGGCCGACGAAGCGGCGCAGCGGCACGCGGAGACCGACGAGGATCTGCACACCGTGGTGGCGCAGTTGCGCCGGGCCATGGAGACCCGGCCGACCATCGACCTCGCCCGCGGCATCCTGATGTCGTCCTTCAACCTGAGCCCCGAGGCGGCCTGGGAGGTCCTGGTCACCGCCTCCCAGAACACCAACACCAAGCTGCACCTCCTGGCCGACGACGTGGTGGGGACCGTGAAGGGCGACGCCCTGCCCGCGCCCATGCGCAAGCAGCTCGAGGCCGCGGTCGCCAAGACGAACACGGCACGCGCCGCACCGCCCTCGAAGCCGAAGCCGAAGCTGAAGCCGGCCCCGGTCGCCCCCGAGCCCGGACCGTGCCCGCCACCGGACGCGTAGCCCGAGCCCGCCGGTGCGGGGCCGCCCTCGGACAGCCGACTCCGCCGCCCCGCCGCTCACTCGGGCCTGCGGACCGCTCTCAGCCCCGCAGATCCACGATGCGCCTGAACTTGCCCATCGACCGCTCAAGCGTCTCCGGATCGACGATCTCCACACCGACCGATACGCCGATCCCGTCCTTCACCGCCGCCGCGATCTCCCGGGCCGCGGCATCCCGGCGGGCGGACGGCGTGTCCGCGCGCGCCTCGGCCCGCACCGTCAGGGCGTCCATCCGCCCCTCGCGCGTCAGAAGCAGCTGGAAGTGCGGGGCGATGCCCGCCGTACGCAGCACGATCTCCTCGATCTGGGTGGGGAAGAGATTGATGCCCCGCAGGATCACCATGTCGTCGCTGCGGCCCGTCACCCTCTCCATCCGGCGGAAGATCCGCGCCGTGCCGGGCAGGAGCCGCGTCAAGTCCCGTGTCCGGTAACGGATCACGGGCATGGCCTCCTTGGTGAGCGCCGTGAACACCAGCTCGCCGCGCTCGCCGTCCGGCAGCGGCTCGCCCGTGATCGGGTCCACGACCTCGGGGTAGAAGTGGTCCTCCCAGATGTGCAGCCCGTCCTTGGTCTCCACGCACTCCTGCGCCACCCCGGGGCCGATCACCTCCGAGAGCCCGTATATGTCCACCGCGTCGATCGCGAAGCGCTCCTCGATCTCGCGCCGCATCTCCTCCGTCCACGGCTCCGCGCCGAAGATGCCGACACGCAGGGACGTCGTACGGGGATCGACGCCCTGCCGCTCGAACTCCTCCAGGAGGGTGAGCATGTACGACGGGGTCACCATGATGATCTCGGGGCGGAAGTCCTGGATCAGCCGCACCTGGCGCGCGGTCATGCCGCCGGAGGCCGGGATCACCGTGCACCCCAGTCGCTCCGCGCCGTAGTGGGCGCCGAGGCCGCCGGTGAACAGGCCGTAGCCGTACGCCACATGGACCTTGTCGCCGGGACGCCCGCCCGCGGCGCGGATCGAGCGCGCCACCACGTCCGCCCACATGGAGAGGTCCTGCTCCGTGTACCCGACGACCGTCGGCAGCCCCGTCGTGCCGCTCGATGCGTGCAGCCTGCGCACCTCCGACTGCTCCACCGCGAACATGCCGAAGGGGTAGTTGGCCCGCAGGTCGTCCTTGGTCGTGAAGGGGAAGCGCGCGAGGTCGCGGAGGGAGCGGCAGTCGTCCGGCCGCAGCCCGGCCTTGTCGAACGCCGCCCGGTAGAACGGGACGTTCTCGTACGCGTGCAGCAGGGTGTCCTGGAGGCGTTCGAGCTGCAGGGCCGCGAGCTGGCGGGGGACGAGCCGTTCCGCCGCGTCGAGCAGTAGCGGCATACGCGTCATGGGGAGAGCTCCCGTCCTGAACGGGCGACCGATCATTCGGTCGTCGATCTTCTGTCCAGCTCAGTAATCCAGGCCCGGCAGTGGGCGTCAAGAGATCTCGCACCACTGCTTTGAGCTGGGGCGCAAGGGCATGGGCCACCGTCATGGGCCACGCCGACAACCGCGTTGCCCGCACGTGGCACCGGATGTGATGATCACCCCCATGCCGACCTTCAGCGCGTACGACGGGACAGAGCTCGCCTACCACGAGAAGGGGGAGGGCGAGCCGCTGCTGTGCGTCCCGGGCGGCCCCATGCGCGCCTCCGTCTACCTCGGTGATCTCGGCGGCCTCACCGCACACCGCCGCCTGATCCTGCTCGACCTGCGCGGTACGGGCGACTCCGCGGTGCCGGACGACCCGGCGACGTACCGCTGCGACCGGCTCGTCGACGACGTCGAGGCACTGCGCGAGCACCTCGGGCTCGACCGGATCGACGTGCTCGGCCACTCCGCGGGCGGCGACGTCGCCACGCTGTACGCGGCCCGCCACCCGAAGCGGATCCGCAACCTCGTCCTCGTCACCCCCGCCACGCTGGCCGTCGGCGGCATCGTGACCGCCGAGGACCGCAGTGAGGCGGCCGCGCTGCGCAAGGGCGAGCCCTGGTACCCGGCGGTCGAGACCGCGCTGCGGGAGATCGCCGAGACCGGTGCGCCCAGCGCCGGCTGGGAGGTCATCGGGCCGCTCATGTACGGCCGGTGGGACGACCGCGCGCAGGCGCACCGGGCGCAGAGTGCGGCGCAGAAGAACGCGGCGGCATCCGAGGTGTACTACGGCGAGGCTTCCTTCGACCCGCCCGCGACGCGTGCAGCTCTGGCCGACATGACGGCTCCCGTCCTCGTCCTCGCGGGCGCCTACGACGGTGGACCCAGCCCGGCGCGCGCGGCGGAGCTCGCGGAACTCTTCCCCAACGGCGTGTGCCAAGTACAGCCGGAGGGCGGGCACTTCCCGTGGCTCGACGACCCGGAGTGGTTCACGCGACGGGTGGCGGGGTTCCTCGCGCAGGACTGACGGGCCGGCGGGGGAGACCGGCTCCGGTTGCCGCATTGCCGCATTGCCGCATTTCCGGGGGCGCGGGGCGCGGATCGTCGCAGGTGTGGGTCCTGCTCGTACGATGACCGCCGACCGCGCGCGGTCACCGTACGTTCGCCACCGACCCCCCGGGGGAACCGTCGTGCGCTTCACCACTCCCACTCGCCGCCTGCTCACCGCCGGTACGCTGACCGGCGCCCTGCTCACGGGCGGCGGTCTCGCCGTCGCGGCGCCCGCGCGACCGGCCGAGGCCGCCGGACCCCCGGCGGCCACCGCGCCCGCGGGCCCCTACGCCCAACTCCGGCCCCTCGCCGCCCTGTCCGCGCGGCGCCTGGCCACCGCCGACCTCGTCGCCGCGGCCAAGTACGGCACGGACAGCCCGATCGACGACCCGGCCCGTGAGCGGCAGGTCTTGGAGGCGGTGGCCCGGCAGGCGGCCGAGGCCGGTGCGGACCCGGCGGCGACCGTGCGCATCTTCCGCGACCAGATCGAGGCCAACAAGGTCGTCCAGCGGGGGCTGTTCCGGCGCTGGGACGCCGATCCGTCCAAGGCCCCGAAGGAGCGGCCCGACCTCGGCGAGATCCGCGAGAGGATCAACCGCGTCAACGGCGAGCTGGTACGGGCCGTCGCCGCGTCCCCGGGCGCGCGGACGGCGCCGTACTGCGGGGGCGTCCTGACCGCCGCGGCCGCGCACGTGCGGCACGAGGACCGGCTCGACCTCCTGCACGCCGTCGCCCTCGCCCGTGCGCTCGGCTCAGTCTGCGCGGACTGAGGCCCGCGGTGTGTCACGGGGGCTGCGGTAGGCGAACCACGGCATGCAGTACTGGGTGACGCTGCCGACGGCGACGGCGTACAGCACGGTGCCGACGCCCACGGTCCCGCCGAGCAGCCGACCGACGGCGAGCACGGCGAGTTCGATGACGGTGCGGACCAGCCGCAGCGAATGACCGGTGACGGCGGACGCGCCGGTCATCAGCCCGTCCCGGGGCCCTGGGCCGAAGCGCGCGCCGACGTAGACGGCCACGGAAAGGCCGTTGAGGACGACCCCGCCGACGAGCAGGCCGACACGGGCGGGCAGGCCGAGGCCCTCGGGCAGCACGAGCAGTCCGACGTCGGAGGAGACGGCCAGGACGGCGATGTTGGCGACGGTGCCGAGCGTCGGCCGCTGCTTCAGCGGAATCCACAGCAGCAGGACGAGTACCCCGAGGACCGCGCTGATCGCGCCGAAACTGAATGGCGTACGGCGTGCGAGCCCCTCGTACAGGACGCTCCACGGATTGACGCCGAGCGCCGCCCGGACCAGGACCGAGAGGCTGAAGCCGTACAGGGCGAGGCCGAGGAGCAGTTGGGGCAGCCGTCTCGACGGGCGTTCGCGGACCGGGACGTACGAGATGTTCTGCCGCATGCGAGTAGTGCCTCCGTGCCGGTGTGCTGAGGGGCGCTGCCTGTGGCCGCGACAGGGCGGCCCGTGGCTGCACGTGTTCAAAGCCATTGCGGCCACTCTGTAGAGTCATTGGCCCGGACAACACAGCCAATCCGAGGAGAATGGTGTGGTCGAGGCGGACGCTGTGGTCGAGGCGGACCCGGAGCGGCCCCTGCGGGAGGCGGCGGGGCGCACGGGCCGGACGCTGGGCAGCGGGCAACTCGCCGCGATGCTGCCCGACCCGGCCGGCATGCGGCCCGCCTACCGCCACCTCGCCCGCACGATCGGCGAGCTGATCCTGGACGGCCGCATCGCCCTGCACGTCAGACTCCCCGCCGAACGCGACCTGGCCACCGCCCTCGGCACCAGCAGGACCACCGTCACCGCCGTGTACGACCTGCTGCGCGAGAGCGGCTACGCCCACAGCAGACAGGGCGCGGGCACCTGGACGACCCTGCCCGAGGGCCGCGCCCCGAGCGGTGTACGGCGGCTCCTCGCGGCCGAGGACACCGCGATCGACCTGGCCAGAGCCGCCCCCGGCCTGCCGGAGCGGGAGCTCGCCGATGCCCTTGCCAGGGTCGCCCCGCAGCTCACGGCGCACGCGCACACTCCCGGCTACCACCCCTACGGGCTGCCCGAACTGCGGGCCGCCGTCGCCGAGCGCTACACCCGGCGGGGCCTGGCCACCGTGCCCGAGCAGATCCTGGTGACCTCCGGCGCCCAGCACGCCCTGACCCTCGTCCTGGCCCTCCTGTGCCGGGCGGGCGACCGCGTCCTGACCGAGAACCCGTCGTACCCCAACGCCCTGGAGGCCATGCGCCGCGGCCGGCTCCGAACACTGTCGGTGCCCGTGACCGAAGAGGGCTGGGAGATCGCCCTCGTCGAGGCGGCCTTCCGGCAGACGGTGCCGCAACTCGCCTATGTCATCCCGGACTTCCACAACCCGACCGGTTGCCTCATGCCCGAGGACGAACGAGGCCGGGTGCTGCGCGCCGCCCAGCGGTCCGGCTCCTGGCTCGTCGTCGACGAGACCCTCGCCGAGCTCGCCCTCGACGCGCCCGCGCCGCCGCCCTTCGCCTCGCACGCCGCGCCGGGCGGCGCCGGGCAGCTCATCACCGTCGGCTCCATGAGCAAGACCCACTGGGCGGGCCTGCGCATCGGCTGGCTGCGGGCCCCCGCGCGGCTCGTCACCGAACTCGCGGGGCAGCGGGTCGCCACCGACATGGGTGGCTCGGTCCTCGACCAGCTCCTCGCCCTGGACCTCCTCGCCCGGGCCGACGACCTCCTGCCGGCCCGCCTTGAACAGCTGCGCGCGGGGCGCGCCGCGCTCGCCGCCGCCCTGACCGAACACCTTCCCCGGTGGGGTTGGCGCCTGCCGCCCGGCGGCCTGTCACTCTGGGTCGACCTGGGGGAGCCGGTCGGATCGTGGCTGGCCGAGCGGGCTCTCGCGCACGGGGTACGGATCGAGAGCGGTTCCTGTTTCGCCACCGACCCGGGCGTCTTCGAGCAGCGGCTCCGCATCCCGTACACGACGTCGCCCGACACCCTGGGCGAGGCGGTGCGCCGCCTGGCAGCCGCCCTCGCCGACGGACCGGCGCCCTCGTCGGCCGCTGTGGGGCGCCCGCACTGGGTGGCCTGAGAGCCTGTCTTTGAACCCCCGTCGTCCGCGCGAACCAGAAGCGTGACAAGGGCCCTCAGGACGGACGCGGGAGGTAGGCGAGCCCGTGCGCGCCGGGGTCGCCGAGTCTGGCGATGTCCAGCCGGGCCAGGCGCCGCAGTGTCTCCAGGTCGACGAGGTCGACGGTGGACGCGGCGACGCAGGCCACGTAGGCGATCCGGCCGTCGGGGGACGAGGTGATCGTCAGCGGGCCGTTCCCCACCTCGGTCGCGCCGATGCGCTCGTGCGTGGCGGCAGAGAAGATGGTGAGGCGAGCGGCGCGACCGGGCCCGGATTCCGATCCGGCGTCCTTCCGCAGTTCGCCCGCGAGCAGCTTCCCCGTCGACGTCAGATGCACCGGCATGGCGGTGTTCCCCAGCGGCAGGACGTCGACGACGGACGCCGTACGCCCGTCGACGACCCGGATCCCGGGGGCCGGTGACTCCTCTCCGGCGGCGGGGGAGAAGTTGGTGTAGGGCGCGGCCACATAGGCGTGCGCGCTGTCGGGGGAGACGGCGAGGCCCTCACTGCCCGGCACCTCGGCCTTCGCGGCGAGGATGCCCCGTTCGAGATCGACGACCGACACGAACCGCGCGTCCTTGTTGGTGGCGTAGCCCGTCCTGCCCGCCGCGTCGATGGCGAACCAGTGCGGGCCCGGCGCCTGCGTGTCGATCCTGCCGATGGGGCGGCGAGTTCCCGTGTCGATGACCACGACGCCGCCGGGCCGGTCCGCCGAGCCCTCCACGCTGACGTAGAGGCGGCTCCGCGCCATGTCCAGCGCGAGGCCGTGCGGCGCGTGCTCCGGCGCGAGGTCGACGACCTCGACGATGCGGCGCGCGTCGGGGTCGATGACCGTCACCTCGGTGCGCCTGCCGCTGTTCGCGTGGTAGTAGCCCGAGTGGTACGTCGAGGTGCACCACAGCAGCCGCTGCGTCGGATCGAAGCACAGCTCGTGCGGCTGGGCGAGGACTTCCACCGTGCCGAGGCGCCGGTCGGACGCGGCGTCGAAGAACGAGACCGTCGGGCCGCTCTGACTGACCACGGCCAGCACGTCGCCTTCTCGACCGGCACGGGCGGACTGCTGTGCGGCGGGCTGCTGCATGGCGGGCTCCTCAGCGGGGGCGAAGGGACATCACACGGTGTCACGCAAGAACATCGACCCCTCCACTCTCGGCCCGAGCGCGTTCCGCCACAATGCAGGTCTCGGCGGTCAGCCATGGCCGCGGACGCGGTCGCAGACGTGAAAACGCAGCTCAGGAGCCCGAAATTGTCACTGGACCTCAATCTGCTGCGCGTGCTGGACGCCCTGCTCCAGGAGAACAGCGTGACCCGCGCCGCCGAGCGGCTCGGCACGTCGCCCGCGGCCGTCAGCCGTTCGCTGGCCCGTCTGCGCCGGGCCGTCGGCGATCCGCTGCTTGTCCGCGCGGGCCAGCGCATGGTCCCCACCCCGCGCGCCCTGGAGCTCCGCGGTGAGGTGAGCACGCTGCTGCGCGGCTGCGACAACGTCCTGCGCCCCGGTGCCGGCTTCGACGCCGTCCATCTGCGGCGGACCTTCACCGTGCAGGCCACCGACGTGCTCCTCGCGGGCCTCGCCGGAACCCTGACCGACCGGATTCGCGCGCAGGCCCCGCACGTGGACGTGGTCTTCCTGCCGGAGACGGTGGAGGGCGGCCCCGCGCTCCGGCAGGGCTTGGTGGACGTCGAACTGGGCTCACTCGGACACCTGGACCCGGAGATCCGGACCCAGGGGCTCATGCCGATGGCGGTGGTCGCCGTCGCGCGCGGCGGGCACCCCCTCTTCGACGCGCCGATCGACGCCCGTCGCTTCGCCGCCGCCGACCACATCGGCATCTCCCGGCGCGGCAAGCGCCAGGGCCCCATCGACAGCGCGCTCGCCGAGCTCGGCCTGCGGCGCCGGACCGCGGTCGTCGTCCCCAGCCATACGAGCGCGATGATGCTCGCCCGCGACACCGACCTCGTGGCGCTGACCCCGGACGGCTGGCTCCAGGACACCATCGCGGCGCTCGGCCTGCGTACGTTCCCCATCCCTCTCGACCTGGAGCCGATCGACCTCGGAATGGCGTGGCACCCCCGCAACTCGGCGGACCCGGGCCACCGGTGGTTCCGCGACCACTTGGCGGCCGCGGTACTGAACCCCTAGGGCCCTTCTGACGTTCGGCGCAGACCTGTCATGCCTCGCCTCGCGCCGGAACGGAACGCCTACCCGCCCGCCGCCACCGTCTTCGCCCACCGGTAGTCCGCCTTGCCGCTCGGTGAACGCTGGATGAGGTCCGTGAAGACCACGGCCCGCGGGATCTTGTACCCGGCGAGCCGCTCCCGGCAGTGGCTCTGCACCGCCGTCAGGTCCAACGCGGGCGCGCCGTCGCGGAGTTGGATGACGGCGGCCACCCGGCTGCCCCACCGCTCATCGGGCACCCCGGCGACCAGCGCGTCGTACACGTCCGGATGGGACTTCAGGGCCTGCTCGACCTCCTCCGGGTACACCTTCTCGCCGCCCGTGTTGATGCACTGCGAACCGCGTCCGAGCACGGTCACGATGCCGTCCTCGTCGACCGTCGCCATGTCACCGAGCAGCACCCAGCGCTCCCCGCCCTTCTGGAAGAAGGTCTCGGCCGATTTCACCGGGTCGTTGTAGTAGCCGAGCGGCACGTGCCCGCGCTGGGCCAGGCGGCCGGGCTCACCCACCGGGACCGGCTCGTACGTCGCAGGGTCCACCACCTGCGTCCACTCGTTGACCTCCAGGCGGAAGCCCTTCTCCGGGCCCGAGTCGTCCGTCGCCCTGCCGTTGGAACCCGACTCGGAGGAACCGAAGTTGTTCAGGAGCAGGACGTCCGGCACAAGCTCCTGGAACTGGGCGCGCACCGTCTCCGACATGATCGCCCCCGACGAGGAGACGCTGAACAGCGACGACAGGTCCGTGCCCCGCAGCGGGCCGCGCAGCGCGTCGATGAGCGGCCTGAGCATGGCGTCGCCGACGAGGGAGACGCTGGAGACCTTCTCCCGCTCGATGGTGCGCAGCAGCTCCTCGGGGACGTACTTGCGGTGCAGGGCCACGCGCTGCCCGTAGTTGAAGGCGATGAACGACGTCAGCGTCGACGTGCCGTGCATCAGCGGGGGAGCGGGGAAGAAGGTGAGGCCGGGGCCGCCCGCCGCGACCCGCTCGGCCAGTTCCTCGGGCCGCTTCACCGGCTCGCCCGTCGGCTCGCCGCCGAAGAGCCCGGCGAAGAACAGGTCCTCCTGGCGCCACATCACGCCCTTGGGCATGCCTGTCGTGCCGCCGGTGTAGATGATGAACAGGTCGTCGCCGGAGCGGGGACCGAACCCGCGCCCGGGTGAACCCGCGGCCTCCGCGTCGGTGAAGGCCACCACGTCGAGCGGGGGAGCGTCCGCGGGCGGCGCCCCCACCCGCAGCAGGTGCCGCAGCTTCTCCGTGCGCGGCAGCGCCGCCGCCACCAGGTGGGTGAACTCGGCGTCGAAGACGAGCGCGGCGAGATCCGCGTCACGGTAGAGGTAGACCAACTCCTCCTCCACGTAACGGTAGTTTACGTTGACCGGTACGAGGCGCGCCTTGAGGCAGCCGAGGACCGTCTGCAGGTACTCGACGCCGTTGTACAGGTGCAGGCCCAGGTGTTCGCCGGGCTCCAGGCCGCTGTCGATCAGGTGGTGGGCGATGCGGTTGGCGGCCGCGTCGAGCGCGGCATAGGTCAGCCGGCGCTCCGCGCCCGTGCCGGGGTGGTCGATGTAGACGAGCGCCTCGCGGTCGGGGACCACGTCGACGACCGACTCGAACAGGTCGGCAAGGTTGTACTCCACCGCACTCCTCCTGACCCCGGTGCCCACAGTGATGTCGCGCTCGGCGGTCATCAGAGCAGAGCGGCACCCAAGTGGGAAGAGGCCCCGGGCAACAAAACTGACTGGGTGTCAGAAAACTATTGAACTGGCATCGCGGCTACTGCAACCTGTTCCAGGTCCGCAGGCGACAGGCCGCCCGCGCGGTGGCCGTCGAGGGAGGGAGCACGGCACATGGGTGGGACGGAACACCTCTCCGTGCGGCGCGAGGGCGCCACACTGATACTCACACTGAACAGGCCCGACGCGAAGAACGCGCTGTCCCTCGCGATGCTCGTGGGCCTCTACGACGGGTGGCTCGCGGCCGACGAGGACGACGAGGTCCGCTCGGTCGTGCTCACCGGCGCGGGCGGCGCGTTCTGCGCGGGCATGGACCTCAAGGCACTCGCGGGCAAGGGCATGGAGGGCGAGCAGTACCGGGACCGGCTCAAGGCCGACCCCGATCTGCACTGGAAGGCGATGCTGCGCCACCACCGCCCCCGCAAACCCGTCATCGCCGCCGTCGAGGGCTACTGCGTGGCGGGCGGCACGGAGATCCTTCAGGGCACGGACATCCGCGTGGCGGGGGAGTCGGCCACCTTCGGCCTCTTCGAGGTCAGGCGGGGGCTCTTCCCCATCGGCGGCTCCACCGTGCGGCTGCCCCGGCAGATCCCGCGGACGCACGCGCTGGAGATGCTGCTCACCGGACGCCCCTACTCGGCGGCCGAGGCCGCGTCCATCGGCCTCATCGGCCATGTCGTCCCCGACGGCACCGCCCTGGACAAGGCCCTCGTCATCGCCGAACAGATCAACGCCTGTGGGCCACTGGCCGTCGAGGCGGTCAAGGCGTCCGTGTACGAGGCCGCCGAGCTGACGGAGGCGGAGGGGCTCGCCGCCGAGCTGAAGCGGGGGTGGCCGGTCTTCGACACGGCCGACGCGAAGGAGGGCTCCAGAGCCTTCGCGGAGAAGCGGGTCCCCGTGTTCCGGCGCGCGTAGGCCGCTCCTCGGCTGCGGGGCCGTTGTGGCCGGCCGCGCAGTGTCCCGCGCCCCTTGCAAGGCGCGCCCCGTCGTCGTCCGAAACGGAGTTACGGATATGGCATCGGCTACGTCCCCCGATACGTCCCCCGAAGTGCTGCGCGCCCCCCTCGTCCTCGAATTCCCCTTCACCCGCTCCCTCGGACCCGTGCAGAGCGCCTTCCTCACCGGGCTGCGTGAGCGCACCGTGCTCGGGGTGCGCACCGGTGACGGGCGCGTCCTCGTACCGCCCGTCGAGTACGACCCGGTGACGTCACAGGAGATACGTGACCTGGTGGAGGTCGCCGCCACCGGCACCGTCACGACCTGGGCCTGGAACCACGACCCGCGCCGCGGCCAGCCCCTCGACACCCCCTTCGCCTGGGTCCTTGTCAGGCTCGACGGCGCCGACACGGCCCTGCTCCACGCCCTCGACGCGCCGGGCCCCGACGCCGTGCGCACCGGCATGCGGGTCCGGGTCCGCTGGGCCGGCGAACGGGTCGGCGCCATCACGGACATCGCCTGCTTCGAGGTGTACGAAGGCGGCGACGAAGCGGCCGGGCCGAAGCCGCACGACGGCGGGTTCGCGGAACCCGTCACCGGGATCGTCGCACCCGCCCGGCTCGAATACACCTACTCGCCCGGCCGCGCCCAGTCCGCCTACATCCACGCCCTCTCCGACCGCAAGACCGTCGGCGAACGCTGCCCGTCCTGCCGCAAGGTGTACGTACCGCCGCGCGGCGCCTGCCCCACCTGCGGCGTCGCCACGACCGACCGGGTCGAGGTCGGGCCGCGCGGCACCGTCACCACGTACTGCATCGTCAACATCAAGGCGAAGAACCTCGACATCGACGTCCCGTACGTCTACGCGCACATCGCCCTCGACGGCGCCGATCTCGCCCTGCACGCCCGTATCGCCGGCATCCCCTACGACCAGGTCCGCATGGGCCTGCGGGTCGAGCCCGTGTGGACCGAGGGCGGCGGCTACCCGGACCACTACCGGCCGACCGGCGAGCCCGACGCCGACTACGACACGTACAAGGAGCTGGTGTGATGGCGCCCCGCGAGCAGTCCGTGATGCGGCCCGTCCGCGACGTCGCCGTCGTCGCCTTCGGGCAGAGCGACCACCTGCGCACCACCGACGAGGTCTCCGAGGTAGAGATGCTCATGCCGGTGCTGCACCGGGTCCTCGCCGCCACCGGCCTCAAGACCAGCGACATCGGCTTCACCTGCTCGGGATCGTCGGACTACCTCGCGGGCCGCGCCTTCTCCTTCACGATGGCGCTCGACGGGGTCGGTGCCTGGCCGCCGATCTCCGAGTCGCACGTCGAGATGGACGGCGCCTGGGCGCTGTACGAGGCATGGGTGAAGCTCCAGACCGGTGAGGCCGACACCGCGCTCGTCTACTCCTACGGCAAGTCATCGCCGGGATCCGTGCGCGACGTCCTGACCCGGCAGCTCGACCCGTACTACGTCGCCCCGCTCTGGCCCGACTCCGTGGCGCTCGCCGCGCTCCAGGCCCAGGCGCTGATCGACGCGGGCGAGACCGACGAGCCCGCGCTCGCCGGGGTCGCGAGCCGGAGCCGTACCGACGCGGCCGCCAACCCCCACGCGCAGCTGCGGGGTGCGGTCGAGCACGGCGAGTACGCCGTACGCCCCCTGCGCACCGGTGACTGCCCGCCGGTCGGCGACGGGGCCGCCGCCGTGATCCTCGCGGCGGGCGAGCGGGCCCGGGAGCTGTGCGAGCGGCCGGCCTGGATCCGCGGCATCGACCACCGCACCGAGGCGCACGCGCTCGGAGTGCGCGACCTCACCGACTCGCCCTCCACCCGCCTGGCCGCCCAGCGGGCCGGAGTCTTCGAACGGCCCGTCGACACAGCCGAGTTGCACGCGCCCTTCACCTCGCAGGAGGTCGTCCTGCGCAAGGCCCTGGGCCTCGGCGACGAGGTCGCCGTCAACCCGTCCGGCGGCGCGCTCGCCGCCAACCCGGTGATGGCCGCCGGACTCATCAGGATCGGCGAGGCCGCCGCCCGCATCCACCGGGGCGCGTCGGACCGCGCCGTCGCCCACGCCACGTCCGGGCCCTGCCTCCAGCAGAACCTGGTCGCCGTCCTGGAAGGAGACGCACGATGAGCGGTCCGGTGGGCAAGCGGGCGGCGGGCAAGGAACCCGTCGCCGTCGTCGGGATCGGGCAGACCAGGCACGTGGCCGCGCGGCGGGACGTATCGATCGCGGGCCTGGTCCGTGAGGCCGCTCAACAGGCTCTGTCGGACGCTGAGTTGACGTGGGCCGACATCGACGCCGTCGTCATCGGCAAGGCGCCCGACTTCTTCGAGGGCGTCATGATGCCCGAGCTCTACCTCGCCGACGCGCTGGGCGCCGTCGGCAAACCCATGCTCCGCGTGCACACGGCCGGCTCCGTCGGCGGCTCCACGGCGCTGGTCGCCGCCAACCTCGTCGCGGGCCGCGTCCACGGCACCGTACTGACCCTCGCCTTCGAAAAGCAGTCGGAATCGAACGCCATGTGGGGCCTGTCGCTGCCCATCCCCTTCCAGCAGCCGCTGCTCGCCGGGGCGGGCGGCTTCTTCGCGCCGCACGTACGCGCGTACATGCGGCGCACCGGTGCCCCCGACACGGTCGGCTCGCTCGTCGCGTACAAGGACCGCCGCAACGCCCTGAAGAACCCCTACGCGCACCTTCACGAGCACGACATCACCCTGGAGAAGGTCCAGGCCTCACCGATGCTCTGGGACCCGATCCGCTACTCGGAGACCTGCCCGTCCTCCGACGGAGCCTGCGCGATGGTCCTCACCGACCGTGCGGGCGCGGCCCGTTCACCCCGGCCGCCCGCCTGGATGCACGGCGGCGCGATGCGCAGTGAGCCGACCCTCTTCGCGGGCAAGGACTTCGTCTCGCCGCAGGCGGGCAAGGACTGCGCGGCCGACGTCTACCGGCAGGCGGGCATCGCGGACCCGCGCCGGGAGATCGACGCCGTGGAGATGTACGTGCCGTTCTCCTGGTACGAGCCGATGTGGCTGGAGAACCTCGGCTTCGCGGCGGAGGGCGAGGGCTGGAAGCTCACCGAATCCGGTGTGACGGAACTGGACGGCGACCTCCCGGTGAACATGTCGGGCGGCGTCCTCTCGACCAACCCCATCGGCGCCTCCGGCATGATCCGCTTCGCCGAGGCGGCACTTCAGGTGCGCGGACAGGCGGGGGAACACCAAGTCGACGGCGCCCGCAGGGCACTTGGGCACGCCTATGGAGGCGGCGCGCAGTTCTTCTCCATGTGGCTGGTCGGGGCCGAACCGCCCACCACCTGACGGCGCCGGCGCCGCGGACGGACCGAGGTCCTGTCGCCGCGGCCTGTCCGGCGCCCGGAGCGAAAGCTAGGCTGGCGCCGGACGACGCATTCGGGAGGAGCACGGACGTGGCCGACAGCACCACTCAGCAGCATCCGCTCGCGGGCTGGGACAAGCCGGAGCTCGACCTCAGCACGGCGGACTGGCGATCGAGTAGCGAAGGGCGTGGTGATGTGGAGATCGCCTTCGTCGAAGGATTCGTCGCGATGCGCAACGGTGGGCGCCCGGAGAGCCCTTCCCTCATCTTCACCCCGGCGGAGTGGGGCGCCTTCGTGCACGGCGCCCGCGCGGGCGAGTTCGACCTGACGTAGGGCTGCCCGTTCCGTACGGCACAGGGCCCGGCCGCCACC